>NZ_JBFRNX010000076.1:0-260 GCF_041471165.1 Shewanella sp. 10N.261.52.F9 | reverse complement strand
GTAGGCGGCACATTATCCGTCACATTAATCGCAACCAAAATACGGTCTGATGCGGTTTGTCCATCATCACTACCCACCGTATAAGTTAACTCAGCAACCCCACCATCAAGCGCTTCAAGGGTAAAAAACGGCGACGTGAGATTGGTAACATCAACAAGCCCAGAGCTATCAACCACAGAGGTTAATGTCCAGTCAGCATCACCACTGACCGATGACGAGATATCAAAGGTTTTACTCTCGCCTTGGGACATTGCCAGCGT
>NZ_JBFRNX010000075.1:0-292 GCF_041471165.1 Shewanella sp. 10N.261.52.F9 | reverse complement strand
CTCTCTTCCCGTACCATTTAATTTAAGTGATGAGCTAAGGCTTGTTGCTGAAACAAGATTTTTGGGGTATCGCCAAGCGGTAAGGCACCGGGTTTTGATCTCGGCATTCCCAGGTTCAAATCCTGGTACCCCAGCCATCTTTGGCAATGTAGCTCAGCTGGTTAGAGCACAGCACTCATAATGCTGGGGTCGCAGGTTCAAGTCCCGCCATTGCTACCATCTTTTCAAGATGTAAAATATGAACATCGTGTTCTGGATGTGAAACAGAGTCTGTGCGGGAGTGGTGGAATTG
>NZ_JBFRNX010000074.1:0-236 GCF_041471165.1 Shewanella sp. 10N.261.52.F9 | reverse complement strand
ATTGATGTGGCAAGCTTTGTCAGCAATGAGTCAGGCCGGGATTTCGTGATTAGTGGTGTTGTAGGCGCCAAACTGGGTAGCGTGAACTTGATTACGGATACCACCCAATTTACTTACACACCTAATAATATTAGTTTTGGTGATGAAACCTTAACTTATGCGGTGACGGATAATGAGGGCCATTATGCTTACGCAGATATTGCGATAAGCCTTGAAGCTTCGGTTAAGCCCAGCAT
>NZ_JBFRNX010000073.1:0-202 GCF_041471165.1 Shewanella sp. 10N.261.52.F9 | reverse complement strand
TTTTTCAATTTCATCTTTAAATTTATCATTTCCGATTGCCATGCCTTTGTGGGTTGCTTGTCGAATATCCTCAATCATTTTTGTGTCTAGGTGATGTTTAAACAGGGCTCGATAACATGTTTGTCGGGTTTTATCGTTAGGATGAATAGCAAGGTAAGCTAGGTGAGGCGTACATAGTGCGGAAGCTTTGCCTAAGGCGTTG
>NZ_JBFRNX010000072.1:0-727 GCF_041471165.1 Shewanella sp. 10N.261.52.F9 | reverse complement strand
TCTGAGATAAAGTGGATTTTAAAATTCCCTCGCACTCTTCATTGAAATCAGGCGTGCCAGTTCAAGTCTGGCCACGGGTACCATCATTAAAGCCTCCGCATCAAGCGGGGGCTTTTTTGTTTCTGAGATAAAGTGGATTTTAAAAATCCCTCGCACTCTTTATTGAAATCAGGCGTGCCAGTTCAAGCCCGACACTATTAAAGCCTCTGCATTACACCTTAATATGAGCGAGCAGGTTGGTAATAAGCTTATTCAATATACAACCCATTACCGAAAGGCACTAGCTGTTACCTGAGTAGGTAAAATCAGTCATCGCCGTTATTACAGCCGTCATTAATTAACCCAAAACTACGAAAGCTAGATCGCAAGCAAACGGGGTCGACTCAAAGCTATAAAATAACCATTAATTGAATATATTTTACCATTTTAGAATGCGTTTTAAGCAATTGAATAAAATAAACAAATAACCGGTTGACTCAATTTTATAATCAAGTAAAGTACGCCTCGTTCCCAGCAACAAGGGAATCAAGAGGGCGCGATGGCAGAATGGCTATGCTGCGGATTGCAAATCCGTCGATCTCGGTTCGACTCCGGGTCGCGCCTCCATAACTTCTAAGTCAGTTTACTGATAGAAGTATAAAGAATAAGAGTTTGGTGAGTTCACTTAGTCGCATCTAGATAAGAGTGAGCAGTATTGGTACCGACATTACGTATCATCAAAATCAAA
>NZ_JBFRNX010000071.1:0-613 GCF_041471165.1 Shewanella sp. 10N.261.52.F9 | reverse complement strand
GCATGATGAGGGCTTTTCCCCTATTGCTGAAGTTGGTATTAAGGTTAAATTAGCGACTAACCTTTCGCTTACTGGTGGTTATCAATTCATTCATAGCATTGGCAGTGGAGATGGGCTTCAAAATACTCTAGGACAATATGACAGCCATGCTTTGATGCTCGGTTTATCTTATTCATTTGGAGGAACAAGGATTGCAGCTATTGCGCCCGATGAGCTTTCTTCTAATGGAAACAATAGTTATAACACTTCGAATTCAATTCCAGTAATGGCTTCGACAACTAAATATAATGTGACTCCAAATAACTCAGTTGTAGAGGACCTCGAGAAAGTTATCGTTTTTGCACCAACATCATTTAGTTTTAAATTTAATGACGCATCGCCAAATAGTGTATTAAACATTGAAAAACTTGCTAAAGATGTATCTCACCTAAAGTTTAAAAAAATTCTAGTGTCAGGTTACGCAGATAGTACTGGTAACGAAGAATATAATCAGAAACTCTCCCTACAAAGAGCTCAAGCGATAGCTAATGTATTAATGGGTTTTGATATTCCAGCTTCCAAAATATCCGTTAAAGGTTATGGGGAGACCAATGATTTTGGGGATAACCAAACA
>NZ_JBFRNX010000070.1:0-5126 GCF_041471165.1 Shewanella sp. 10N.261.52.F9 | reverse complement strand
ATTAAATACTGTTTAAATATACAGCTAAAGTTTCTGTATCACCTATAATATATAGGCTCCGTGTTTTTTATGACACGATAACGCCACGCTAAGCGGCAAAAAATTGTTGGCTATAATAGTGAGGAACGAACAAAAGCCAACTGTTTTTTGTCCGTTCTTGAGCGCCTTGTTGAACGAAGCCGCTCTGCGGCAGAAAAGATAAAAACTCACCTTTATTCTCTCATCTTAAATACTTACTAGACCCTGCCTACCCTGGCAACTTCCTAGGAGTATTACGATGAACACACACGAGCAACAACGCTTTGATTTTCTTTATGAACAACATCTTACCAACTTAACCCTGCAAGGCAAGCGGCCTGCGACCGTCGATGCTTACAGTCGCGCCGTTAGGCGCATTAGTGCTTATTTCGATGCTTGCCCTGATAACCTTTCAACGGATGACTTAAAGCGCTACTTTGCCAGTTTGATTGATTCACATTCGTGGAGCACCGTGAAGCTCGACCGTAATGGCTTACAGTTTTTCTACCGACACGTGCTTAATCAACAGTGGGAGTGGCTTAATATTGTTAAGCCGCCGCAAGTCCATAGACTGCCTGATGTTCTCACCCCTGCTGAAATCTCTAGCGTTATTAGTCTTACTCATAAGCTGCGATATCAAGTGTGTTTTCTCACCTTGTACAGTTTGGGACTGCGCCTTGGTGAAGCAATTTCACTGCAAGTGGGTGATATCGATTCACAGATGATGCAGGTACATATTCGTAACGCTAAAGGCGGTAAAGATAGGTTAGTTCCGCTGCCCAAACGGACCTTATTAGCACTGCGATATTACTGGCAAACTCATCGCCACCCTCGACTGATTTTTCCAGGCAAAGATAGCCAGCCTGATTCATTGATAGATAAAGGCGGCATTCAAAAGGCGCTAAAACGGGTTATCCGTGAGTGTAATATTCACAAATCCATCAGCCCACATAATTTACGCCACAGCTACGCCACTCATTTGTTAGAACAAGGGCTAGATTTGCGCTCAGTGCAAACTCTGCTCGGTCACAACAGCCTTAATACCACCGCCCGCTATACCCGCCTCACCACTATCACTCGCAAAAATACCGCCCTATCTGTTAACCAACTGACTGATAATTTGGTGCTCAAATGGGAGTGCGATTTATGATGTTCATTGAACTTTTACGCGACCACCTTGATGACTTTAATCAGACTTATGATGGTCAAATGACATCATCCATGCGCCAAGCGATTTTCGCCATGCTTAATTGTCGCAGCAATACTGAGCGAACCAGCCATTGGGCATGCCGAAGCTGCACCCATACTGCTGATTTCCCGCTATCATGTGGTCATCGCAGTTGCCCGCAATGTCAGCACAAGACCACGACAGACTGGCTCAACAAACAGCAAGCTAAACTCCTGCCCGTAGAATATTACATGGTGACGTTCACCTTGCCTTATGAACTACGAAACGTCACTAAACACCAACCTGAAATGATGTATCAAGCCATGTTCTCGGTAGCCTCCAGCGTGCTCAAAGACTTCGCTAAAAACTCAAAGCAAATCGGTGGTGAGATTGGGTTTACGGGCGTGCTGCATACCCATAACCGAAGGCGTGACTTTCATCCTCACATCCATTTCATTATCCCTGCGGGTAGCTTCGATAAAGCGAAAAAACAGTGGAGAAAATACAAGGGTAAATACCTGTTTAACGCCTTTAACCTGGCCAAAGTGTGGCGAGCAAGACTGCTGGTGTATCTGACAAAACTGAGTCTCATACTACCAACCTCAATCACCAAAAAGTGGGTGGTAAACTGTCAACACGTTGGCAAAGGGCTGTCTGCACTAAAGTACCTGTCGCGATACCTTTATCGTGGCGTATTACCCGATAAAAATATCGTCAGCAATATCGATGGCCAAGTGAGCTTCGAGTATCAAAATAGCCAAACCCAAGCCACTGAAATACGTACTTTACCCACTGTCGAATTTCTATGGTTGGTACTGCAACATGTGCTGCCGAAAGGCTTACGGCGAGTGAGAGATTATGGATTACTCAGAGGAAGTGCTGCCAGGCTACGGCAAAGAATACGCTTGATGTTAGCCGTTGCTGGTACCGTGTTTTCGCCGCTCGAAAACACCACTAAAACTCAAGCTGTCCGACCTTGTCCCTGTTGCCAACAACCGATGGCATTTATGGGTTGCTGGCAACGAAGGGATGAGAAGGTGCATCCGCGACCGACAAGCATTTTTAGGCAAAAAACAACGACACCTAACACCACTGTTTAAGCGGAAGGGTAAAAAAATAACACTTAAGATGCGGAACAAGAAAAGTATAAGGAGGCGCTAAGGTATTGATAAATTGAGATAAGGAAATTAGCTGACGAAGCTAAGGGATCAATGCGGCTAATAAAAAATGTAACTGCTCAGCACACATCGAAAAAGCGTAAGTTCTTACGCCGATATTTACACTATAAAGGTATCACTCGGGCTTGTTCAACACTTGGGATAAGGACGCGGCTACGCGCGGCCTATCCTTATTTGTTAGTTACTCTTGCCACCTGCATGATAGATTTTAAGATTATACGGTTCACTTTCGCCACCTTCTGGCGATACAGCGATAATTTGTAAAACGAAATCAATGCTCTCTTGATTGTTATGACTGCCATCCAACCAGATAAAAGACATAGAGTTTCCACTCGGGTAGTATCTTGAAGGCATTACCTCATAATCAGGAATTACATTAGTTTCAAAAGTGCCTGAAACAATCTTTAATTTATACCCTGTAGCTCTAACTGGATTTTCATTTTCAAATTTTATTTTGATGATTCCAGCATCCGAACATGAACCTCTATTTCCATCGTCATAACCACGCTTAATAGATTCTAAACTTGCTTTTGGTAAAGCCAATAGGTGATTTTTGTTTTTGTAAAGAGGGCTAATAACAAATTCATCATAACCAGGAGCAAAACTACAAGCGTTAGCTGTATTATGTATTAAAAATAGCGTGATAAATAATAGAATACTTCGCATGACTTCCCTGAGTAACTAACGCCGCAATAAGCGGCTAAAAATTGAGGGCTAAAATCGCGAAGCGATAGCCCGCTGTTTTTAGTCCGACTTAATTGCCTTGTTAGCAGGCTTTGGCTTTTGCTTAGCCAATTTTAAACACAACCGATAATACAAAGATAAAGAATTAGAGGCCTCTGTAGTAGATGGCGCAAAACAAGATATCGGGGCTCTTAATGCTGAAATAAAGCATAAAAAGTCAATTGCACCAATTGCTTTATAAAAATTTATCGCTTCCCCATAGTCACTATCTGCAAATGCGCCATGCAAAATCCCATGTCGATTAGTATTGTCACTGAATGGGTATTTTTTGGAATTTATATATAAGTTGCTATCAGTGAAATTGATAAATGCATCAAGCATAGAGATAATCTCATTCACAGCACCAATTTGCTTATCAGTTACTTCTTTTCTGCAATCTTCTGCCAAATTGACAAAAACACTTCTAATACTGCCTACTTCTACATTTCGGCTTCCCGCAAGTTTTTTACCTGCACCTTCGATGACAGGCATAAGACCTGACACGGCGATATGATCAAGTCCGAGAAAATGAGCCTCTACTGATTCAGATATAATTTCCTGATACTCATTTACGAAAGGGACTGTATGGTAACGCTCCGAAACCATGGCAGCTAAATTTTCGGGCGAATATATCTGCGCAAGGTATGGTGCGAGAGTTTTCTCACAAACAACATCATCATCTATCTGCTTTGCTACGCGCTCCAAAAAACCAACTTGAACGTATGCAGGCAAAAACCACCCTACTTTATTAAACGCATTTTTTAGATAATCCACTGAACCTCCTCTGCCTGCTAACGCCGCATTAAGCGGACTAAAACTGTGGGTTATACTGTGAAGCGAAGCGGAACGTAACCCACTGTTTTAGTTCCGTTTAAATGCCTTGCTAGCAGTTTACTCAGCCGAGCATACGACTCACAAATTCTTGCGTTTCTTCACTAAAAAGTTGAAATTGCTCATCACTTAAAACACCATGCTTTTTTAAGGAAACAATTTTCAACAATACATTGTTACGAGTTGGGTTATTAAACATTTCAGCTATTTTGGCATCTTCATCGTCAATCAAATTATACAAGTCCAAATACGATTGATGTTCTTTACCAACTCGATCATTGGTTATATTTTCAACTCTCTCAAATACTAACTCACAAGCTTTCGCAGTTAACTCCACTTGTAGCTTCCGAAACAATTTCCAATCTTTCTCTGGTACGGATGACATATTAAATTCTCACTGACTGCTAACGCCTCAATAATCAGCAGCCTGTGGCGAAGCCACGTGTAGGCTGTCTGGCGCTGAAAGCGCGTAATTAATTGACTTGTTAGAAGGTTGCACGCGTGAATTCCCCAGCTTGGCCAGTTACAATAAAGTTGCCTGAGTATATATACCACTCAGACCAATCATCTTGCTGCCAGAATCCATCGAAATGAAAGTAATCCTCTTTTTGCGTACCATGCATAACTTCATTAACTGGACAATCCGGATTTGGATGTTCGATTGGAGATTTATCATCGTGCCAAATCAATGCCTTCTCAGACTTAACTCGCCTAAAGATAACTTTGGCTTTCTTAAGCTCAATAACACTCCCATTAGCATCAGGGTGTTCTGGCGCAACAATAACGAAATCGAAAGTTAATTCGATGCAACCATTAAGCCTCTGTACCGATTCAATCGTAGAATCGTGAAAGCTTAGCTGATCAAAATTACTCGATACTTCCATAATGCCTTCTAACAGTATATTAGGCTGAATTCTGGATAAGAACAGTCAGCCTAGTTAATCCCAAGCGAACAAGGTAACTTCAAATATAATTTAAATCAATAGCTTAACAAGCACTTTACTGCGAATCTACTTACTCTTCTGATGGTGAAAACCAGAATTTACTTATTTGTGACGTGATTTGATTTAACTATTGGGGAGAAATGTTTTTAAACAGCCACTTAGCAGTTGTTAACTCTAAATCGCTTTCCTTCTTACACCAAAATAATGCTGAAAATTCACAATACTTATTATAACTGTTTATATGTGGCTCTTCGTCGTTAATGG
>NZ_JBFRNX010000069.1:0-1929 GCF_041471165.1 Shewanella sp. 10N.261.52.F9 | reverse complement strand
ATTTTGGGGATAACCAAACAATCGAGGGAAGAGCCGCTAATCGCAGAGTTGTTTTAACAATCGAATAAGTGCGTTTAGCATAAGTGGTAAGCCCCTAGAACAGTAGACACTTCATAGAGTTATAATGAACCAAAAATATGAGGTGTTACATGCGCGGAAAACGATATCCCGACGAGTTCAAAATCGAAGCAGTTAAACAGGTCACAGAGCGTGGTCACCAGATCGCCGATGTGGCAGAAAGATTAGGCGTCACTCCTAAAAGTTTGCACAACTGGATTAACAAGTTTGATAAGCCAGAAAAGCAACACATCACCATTGATAATCAGCAAGACGAAATACGTAAACTGAAAGCGGAGCTACGTCGGGTAACCGAAGAGAGAAATATCCTAAAGGAGGCCGCCGTGTACTTTGCAAGCGAGTCAAAGAAAAGTACACGTTCATAAAGTCCCGGCTCAAGCAATATCCTGTCAGAACCCTGTGTCGAATACTTGATGTTCACCACAGTGGCTTCTATGCCTGGTTAAAGGAGCCTTTGAGTAACCGAGAAGCTGAAGATAAAAGGTTGCTAGGTAAGATTAAGCAATTTTGGCTGGAAAGTGGCTGTGTGTATGGCTATCGAAATATTACATTGGACCTCAAGGATGACGGCGAATCCGTTGGTAAAAATCGAGTTCATCGTATTATGAAAGCAGCTCAGATTAAGGCTGTACGAGGCTATAAGCGTAATCCAAGCTTTGGTGGCGGTGATGTTAGTCATACAGCACCAAACACGCTAAATCGTGGCTTTGATGTTGCTAAGCCTAACAAAGTTTGGGTGACCGATTTTACTTATATTCGCACCCATGAAGGCTGGTTGTATCTAACTGTTGTGATCGACTTATTCTCACGACAAGTTGTCGGTTGGACGATGAAAAGCACACCTAAGGCTGACTTGGTTATTGACGCGCTATTGATGGCTATATGGCGACGGTCTCCGACCGAAAAGGTGCTGATACATTCCGATCAAGGTGTGCAATATACCTGTTCAGATTGGCGTAGCTTTCTTAAAGAACACAACCTTGAAGCTAGTATGAGCCGCAGAGGAAACTGTCATGATAACGCTGTTGCTGAGAGCTTTTTCTCACTCCTAAAGAAAGATAGAGTTAAGCGAAAAGTCCACAAAACCAGAGACGAAGCACGCTCTGAAGTATTTAACTATATCGAATATTTCTATAATCCAGTGCGGCATCATGGTAGTAATAACGGACTGTCTCCGATGAAGTTCAAGAAGCAGTATTTCGAGAAACTAGAAAGTGTCTAGATAACTAGGGGCTTACCAAAGCCTGTGTTTCGTGCTAATCAATACGAGCTTGTCATCTGGTAAAAAGGTTATTGTAGTTGTTATACTTTCAATAGCATCTTTCACTTTAGGATTTTGCTTTAGTATTAACGAAGGACTGACTCATTGGCAAGCATCTGGCCCTTAGAAAGCAAAACATAGCGTTAACTTATTGTAGTAAAGTTGGCTAGCTCCTTTTTTAAACAAACGCTTAAGTAGGTTTAAAATTTAAATATTATAATGCTTAGCATTTGGATGTATTTTTTAAATTTAGTTGCTATCTGTTTTAGAGGCATAAACGTCTAATATCCCCGCAATTGAGGATAGGAGACGTATATGTTGTTAAGTCGTAATAAAATGGCTGTATCTAGCTTAGTTGCCGTGTTGTTTATTGCTGGATGTGAGGATTCGTCAAATGCTTTCTCTTACCCGCAAACAGAAACTGGATTGGAGTTAACCCCCTTTGCACACGAGTTAGTACAAGGACAAACGCTGACGGTTGATTTTGCTACGCATGTCGCAGGCGACGATGACTGGACGCTTATTGATGTGGTTGATCCTAATGGCCTAGTATCGATTGTTGAGCAGGGTCCGACCTTTGTCAAAATACA
>NZ_JBFRNX010000068.1:0-211 GCF_041471165.1 Shewanella sp. 10N.261.52.F9 | reverse complement strand
GCTTTCCAAATTTTTAAAGAGCGGGCTTAAAAAAGCCAAAGATAAATTTTTCATTTATCTTTGGCATCTCTAACCTGTGCATATGGCTTTCTCTTACTGAAGAGAAAGATGTAAATGGTGGAGCTATGCGGGATCGAACCGCAGACCTCCTGCGTGCAAGGCAGGCGCTCTCCCAGCTGAGCTATAGCCCCATTTACATGCAGTCAAACAA
>NZ_JBFRNX010000067.1:0-563 GCF_041471165.1 Shewanella sp. 10N.261.52.F9 | reverse complement strand
TCGATAGTTGCAATATTGGTATCGCTACTGTTCCAAGAAAGAGCACTATCGGTGGTCACATTTAGCACACTAGAGTCAGACATTAACGCTTGTGCAGTAAAGGCTTGCTCTAGCCCTGCGACTACAGTGGTATCCTGTGGTGTGATTTGCAGACTGGTTACTGTGGCATTCGTTACTGTCAATTCAGCAGATGCCGTAAACTCAGCGCCATTCGTATTACCCGATGCGGTAATGGTGACGGTACCGACTGCAACACCCGTTGCGATCCCCGTATCGGTATCGATAGTTGCAATATTGGTGTCGCTACTGCTCCAAGACAATGCACTATCGGTGGTCACATTTAGCACACTAGAGTCAGACATTAACGCTTGTGCAGTAAAGGCTTGCTCTAGCCCTGCGACTACAGTGGTATCCTGTGGTGTGATTTGCAGACTGGTTACTGTGGCATTCGTTACTGTCAATTCAGCAGATGCAGTAAACTCAATGCCATTCGCGTTACCTGATGCGGTAATGGTGACGGTACCGACTGCAACACCCGTTGCGATCCCCGTATCGGTATCGAT
>NZ_JBFRNX010000066.1:0-364 GCF_041471165.1 Shewanella sp. 10N.261.52.F9 | reverse complement strand
TCGATAGTTGCAATATTGGTGTCGCTACTGCTCCAAGAAAGAGCACTATCAGTGGTCACATTTAGCACACTAGAGTCAGACATTAACGCTTGTGCAGTAAAGGCTTGCTCTAGCCCGGCGACTACAGTGGTATCCTGTGGTGTGATTTGCAGACTGGTTACTGTGGCATTCGTTACTGTCAATTCAGCAGATGCAGTAAACTCAGCGCCATTCGTATTACCCGATGCGGTAATAGTAACGGTACCGACTGCAACACCCGTTGCGATCCCCGTATCGGTATCGATAGTTGCAATATTGGTGTCGCTACTGCTCCAAGAAAGAGCACTATCGGTGGTCACATTTAGCACACTTGAGTCCGACATTA
>NZ_JBFRNX010000065.1:0-232 GCF_041471165.1 Shewanella sp. 10N.261.52.F9 | reverse complement strand
ACGCTGGCAATGTCCCAAGGTAAAAGTGAAACCTTTGATATCTCGTCATCGGTCAGTGGTGATGCCGACTGGACATTAACCTCTGTGGTTGATAGCTCTGGGCTCGTTAACGTTACCAATCTCACGTCGCCGTTTTTTACCCTTGAAGCGCTTGATGGTGGGGTTGCTGAGTTAACTTATACGGTGGGTAGTGATGATGGACAAACCGCATCAGACCGTATTTTGGTTGCGA
>NZ_JBFRNX010000064.1:0-317 GCF_041471165.1 Shewanella sp. 10N.261.52.F9 | reverse complement strand
GTGTTTAGTGGCCAAGGTCGAGCTGTTGTTGATGGTACATCAATTGTGTATACCCCCAATGGCTTTGTTGGCAGTGATGAAGTGGTGTATCAAGTCAGTGATGGTAAAGGCGGGACAGCGATAGCGATGTTGTTATTTACGGTGTCAGACGCGACCCCAAATAACACGGTACCCACAGCACAAGGTAAGACGTATACATTTTCGCTGAGCACGGCACTGACTGCACCTGAGCAAACGCTAAACCTTAGCCCGCTTGTTGATGATACTGACGGTGATGAGCTTACGTTAACGAACGTAGTTGGCGCGGTGAATCCAGT
>NZ_JBFRNX010000063.1:0-1133 GCF_041471165.1 Shewanella sp. 10N.261.52.F9 | reverse complement strand
TTAGTATCAAAGCCCGCTACGATGTAGCGGGCTTTTTTACGTCTAGAATTTAGCAAATGCTCCTGCTATCTCAGTCCGCTTTCTGCTAATTCGGGCTTCTAAGCGTCAAACAAGGCAAAATATGGCGTATTTATCGACGTGTATTTGCATTCTAGTCGTTTGCTAGGCGAACAGAGTGGTTTATTTTCATGCTCATTGCTTATACGATTAGTAAAACCTCCAATAAGAAGCACTTATCTTCTGAATATCAGGCGCTCCAGTTCTACTCCATAGCTGACTTTATAGGTCATAGAGCAGTTATGTATTGAGCCTCTTTAATTTTTTCATTGCACACCTTCTAGTGTTTTTAGTTCCTCTTAGATTTATATCTATGTTTATTAACCAATATAATGAATGACTGAGATCCAGTAATTAGAGCAAGAATGATAAGACGTGCCTTGGCCTAGTGGGGACTGTGTCGCTGAGGAATGCAGCTAGATTCGCTATATTAGTGCGGAACATCTTTTATGAGATGCTTTATCTATAAAGTCTAGCGACCCTTTGAAGTGAGTAGTGCAAGATAATAGGAATATTTTTGGTTGTGCAGTGCTTAGTTGATGGGTTTAAAAGGACTATTAAAGTGATTAAATAGAAATCTAATTAATAGATATACAAGTACAGGAGCTCATGTTCAAAGATTCTGAGGAGTTAAAATGAGATTGCTTGGCATACTTTACTGTCTATTTTTAGGCTTTTACTTGCCCATAAAGGGACTGGACCTTGGATTTGTTAGCCTAACAGTTTGTCGAATCTGCTTGCTAACAGCCTTTGTGGTGTTGGGTGCAAGGCATTAGTTGCCATTAAACCTGGCTTGTTTAGTCCATTTTATGCACATATAGTTTGATAACTATTCGTTTGATTCGAAAAAGCTAATTTTATTGAAAACTGCCCTTGCGCTTTAATCTTACTTCCCTATAATGCGCATCCACTGACACGGCACAGCAGGCCACCTACCAAGCGTTACGCTAGATAGAATGGGACTTGCAGCGGTGTTAGAGAGATTAACTTCTACGGAAATTAGCCTCAGGTGACAATCGCTTTAGAAGCTCAATTAGATGGTTGTTTACACGAGAGTGAACAAAGAATCATCGCTT
>NZ_JBFRNX010000062.1:0-1422 GCF_041471165.1 Shewanella sp. 10N.261.52.F9 | reverse complement strand
CATTTCCAGGCGCTAATTTAGTATCAAAGCCCGCTACGATGTAGCGGGCTTTTTTACGTCTGTCATTTGTGTAAAATCCTGCCTTTTATAGGCTTCATAGCATCAAAGATGCTGTTATTTTTTAGATGATAGCCTTAGTTTAACTCGCTCGAATGAGTCTTTTCATGAAAATAAGCTGACATAGGCCGATAACCTCTGCTTCAATATTGACCGTTTCGTCATTATTGGCCGTCACTATTGCTACGCGCTACAAGATCTCAACGAACTTCATCAAACCAATGTGACTTTTCCTGCTTTTGTGCTCATAGCACCAAGCCTCGCTATCACCTGATTACTCATCGGTGAAAACCTTGCCTGTGCTTGTAGTTCTTCTCGGTTTGGTTGATATCGAGCCACTTCTCTATCAACTTGTCTGGTGGCATCGCTCCTAGCTATCTATTTAATCGTTGTGATAAAGCAATATTTCGATGCCTAAAGGGGCCTGTGCTAAATGATTTTAAGCAGTAGCTGATAAGTGCTGTCGATAAATACGGAGAATACAGCTTTTAGGTTAGCTGTAGATTTGAAATTTATAGCCAAGAAGGGAGGCTGAATACCTATATAAAAGGAAAGTAGCCGAGAGGAATGACTAATTGATTAAGATGAAGCGTCTTTATTGAAGATGTTTAATATAAAAATCAGCAATAAGTGATGCTTTTATATTAAGAGGTGTTGGATTGTTCAGCTCTGGGAGTAAATTGACAACCTTACATAAGTATTATTTGGCTTATATTCAAGGCAATTGTGTTGTGTCGTCGATCAACCTTGAGCGAGAAATCGAGATAGTGAGTCATAATGTTGCATTGTTTTTAGTTGTGGGCCCCCTTTAGCATCAAGGCCAGACGCTTTAAATAGTTGAAAAACTGATCTTGTAGGATTTAGGGTAGTGACTATTGGGTTTCATGTTCACTATTCATTAGCTGGTAACCCGCCTTTTTAGCCCTATTTTTATACGTATCGTTTGATAACTATTCGTTTGATTCGAAAACGCTAATTTTATTGAAAACTGCCCTTGCGCTACTGCGAGAACTCCCTATAATGCGCATCCACTGACACGGCACCGCAGGCCAACTACCAAGCGTTAAGCTAGATAAAATGGGACTTGCAGCAGAGTTAGAGAGATTAACTTCTACGGAAATTAGCCTCAGGTGACAATCGCTTTAGAAGCTCAATTAGATGTGACTTGAACAAAGAATCATCGCTTGAAAAACTTCTTGAAATAAGCGCTTGACGCCGACACTGGGAAGTGTAGAATACGCCTCCTCAGCCAAACGACCTAAGCGTCTAAGGCGCCATTTTGAAAGGCTTAGCCTTGATAGAAGTGGCACGCTCTTTAACAATATGACAAGCAAATCTGTGTGGACACTCACAGAGATTAAGTTA
>NZ_JBFRNX010000061.1:0-421 GCF_041471165.1 Shewanella sp. 10N.261.52.F9 | reverse complement strand
TTGCTAGCAGGGCTTATCGCAATGTTTGTGGGTGAGTACAGCGATAGCTGTGAGCTTACGAACGCGAAGCGTAGCTGGGGCGGACTATTTTTTGTAAAAGTCCGCGACGTCACGACTAGATTAATAAATACTACAAAACGAAAAAAGCCTCCGCATTGCTGCAGAGGCTTTCATCTTAATGTTGGCGGAGCGGACTTGCTCTTATCAAGAAACGCCCCCCCCCCCGGCGTGACAGGCTGCTTTCTTTTTAAAAGAGTCTAAAAGCTCCATGGATGGAGCGAATGCCGAAGATTGTCTGGAATAATCTCGGTCCAACTGAACTACCGTTCCTTTAGCAAACTGCGTGCGCATTTCGCTTTGATTTTTCTTTGAAATACGTATACGAAAAAAGCCTCTGCATTGCTGCAGAGGCTTTTATCTT
>NZ_JBFRNX010000060.1:0-234 GCF_041471165.1 Shewanella sp. 10N.261.52.F9 | reverse complement strand
GCTTGTAAAGATGTTTACCAAAACAGGAAAAGTGGGGTCAGAGTAAGATAATTATTCTGGACTAATGCAGCAAACAAAACTCACAGAAAACACCTAACTCCCCATCGAAGTTGCCGAAGTACGTTGGAATAAATCGCGTGATGCCGACAGGGATGTCGGCATAGCTTTCGCGGGGCAGGATGCCCCATCGGAAGTGTTAGCGATTTATCCATAAGTATGAGGATCAACAACTTC
>NZ_JBFRNX010000059.1:0-341 GCF_041471165.1 Shewanella sp. 10N.261.52.F9 | reverse complement strand
ACAAAGCTTGCCACATCAATCGTTATCGTTTGAGCATCCATCGCCATTGCTGGTACGGCAAAGTCGTTTGCTGTTAACTTACCTTGCGATGCTGAAATAATGCTCACCACACTGCTCGCCGTGTCCATGCCATCGGTCACGCTATAGTGCAAACTCGTCGTCCCCTCAACACCATTCGGTGTATAGGTTAAAACTAAACCGTTTTGCGACAAGGTTGCAGGTAAAGCAACATCGCTAATGCTGCTCAGTGTTAACGTGTCACCATCGGCATCACTGATTGCATCAGCGAGGTTAATCTCAACTGAAGGTTCGGTCACTGAGTATGGGTCAACCGTGACCGT
>NZ_JBFRNX010000058.1:0-227 GCF_041471165.1 Shewanella sp. 10N.261.52.F9 | reverse complement strand
GTCACCGACAGCAACGGCGACACTGACACCCAAGATGTCGTCATCACCATTACCGGTACCAACGATATTCCTGAGCTGACCATCAGCAATATAGATGGGGTGATCACCGAAGACAGTATTGATCTGCAGCCCGATCGCCTTGTGGCCACCGGTGACATCACCACCTTTGATGTCGATAACAATGATGTGCTCACCTTAAGCGCCAGTTATAACAGTGATATCAATTG
>NZ_JBFRNX010000057.1:0-470 GCF_041471165.1 Shewanella sp. 10N.261.52.F9 | reverse complement strand
CTGATGGTCAGCTCAGGAATATCGTTGGTACCGGTAATGGTAATAACGACATCTTGGGTGTCAGTATCGCCGTTGCTGTCGGTGACCGTCACGGTGTAGGTTTCAGTGACAGTGTCACCGAGGGCTAATTGGTTCACCGGACTGTTATTGTCGGTGCTGTCATTGAGGGTGTAAGTCCACTCGCCGGTCGCGGGGTTAATACTAAAGGTTCCGTAAACACTGGCCTGTGGCGCAAATGACCAGGTTTGAGTATCGCCGCTATCGGGGTCGGTGGCATCCAAGTCACCTTGTACCATCATCACCCCTGGCTCTGCGGTGTTACCGCCAGGCTGCACACCGGCCTCAATCACTTCACCGGCTTCATCGTCAGGCGATGGCGTAATGACTGGCGCGTCATTGGTGCCGTTAATGGTCATGGTGACGGTTTGGGTGGTAAAGGCGCCGTTGGCGTCGGTTACCGTGACATCAAA
>NZ_JBFRNX010000056.1:0-206 GCF_041471165.1 Shewanella sp. 10N.261.52.F9 | reverse complement strand
GATACTGACACCCAAGATGTCGTTATTACCATTACCGGTACCAACGATATTCCTGAACTGACGGTAACCAATAGCGGCAGCGTGACCGAAGACAGTATTGATCTGCAGCCCGATCGCCTTGTGGCCACCGGCGATATCACCACCTTTGATGTCGATAACAATGATGTGCTCACCTTAAGCGCCAGCTATAACAGTGATATCAATTG
>NZ_JBFRNX010000055.1:0-737 GCF_041471165.1 Shewanella sp. 10N.261.52.F9 | reverse complement strand
CCGACCTTTGTCAAAATACACGGTGATTATCCCGGTGTGACGACCCTTGATTGGCAAGTATTGAGTGATGGTGAAAGCTATGCGTCAGTGGCGTTAATTGATGTTGACCCCCAAACGGTCGCCGTTAATGTTGCGCCTGAGACAACGCCGCTAATGTTGGCCGTGGACAGTGATGAGCCGGTTAACATCAATCTAGGTGATGCTGTGCATGACAGTGATGGTGATGAATTAACCATTACTGAGTTTGTTCAAACAGACAATCGTTTTCAACAAGACGGCTTTGATGTGGTTTATCGTGCCTCAGGTTTTGTAGGGCAGGAAATCGCTTACTATACCGTTGATGATGGTCAAGGCGGTAGCACCATAGGTACTGTGTCAATAACGGTATCGGATGCCAATCCGGTTACGCCCAATACGGCACCAGAAGCGAGTGATATTGAAAAGTCACTCGGGCAAGGTGAACGTATTCAAATTGATATTTCGCCATCAGTTGCTGATGTTGACGGTGATGAAGTGCAATTGCATAAACTCGCGGCCACCTCAGGACGAGCGACAATCATCGATCCTAACACCATTGAATACAACGCTGCGCAGTTTAGCGGACAAGACAGTTTTATTTATGTCGTTAAAGATAATAAAGGTGGTTTTGCTCAGGCTGAAGTTAAACTTGATGTGGCAGCAGCTGAAGTCATCTTACCATTAGCGACTCAACCTCTTACGCTGGCAATGTCCCAAGG
>NZ_JBFRNX010000054.1:0-241 GCF_041471165.1 Shewanella sp. 10N.261.52.F9 | reverse complement strand
CTAGTTATCTGGCAGTCAGAGCCTTAGCTCGCTTTGACTGCGAATCAAAAAAATACGGAAGAAACGGTACGGATGGGATATTCGCTACCTTAAGATAATCGCTATGTCTGATTGCGAAGAACCACGCACTCTTCCAACAGCATAGCGATTATCTTAAGGGATAGAAGTGAGTATAGTCCCGTCAAGTTCCTTTATTAGATTTTATGGTGATAAAAACAGCCAATTAAATACTGTTTAAATA
>NZ_JBFRNX010000053.1:0-3670 GCF_041471165.1 Shewanella sp. 10N.261.52.F9 | reverse complement strand
GGAAAAGCCCTCATCATGCATCTTACTGTCATGAAAAGACTTTGTTGCGTTCCAATATGCAACGCCCATTCGACCGTATAGCCCAATCTTGTCAGTTAAACGCCAGTCATACCGTAGCCCAGTATCAACAATATATGTGCTAACGTTAACGTCAGTAGCTGAGGCGACAAGATCGTCATGATCTTGAAATCCTATATCCCACGCCCAATTATCACCAAACTGAACACCCGCATTGATCCCTAATATATAGTTCTCAGGGTTTGAGTGTTGGTAGTTTTTATCTTCAGCATATTGATACCCGCCTTTAATACCAACAAAAGGGGTGAACTCTTGTGATTCATCAGCATTAGAAGGTCCAGATTGAAAAACAGACAAAAAACAGATAATAGTGATACTACTAAATAAAGATTTTTTCATAATGTTAAGTCGTTAAAGTACATACCTGAAACTTAACGATTATATAAACAGATTCACATAGCATTACTCAGAGCAAGATCTTATCCGATGCTATGTCGGAAGTTTAAACATCTTATTTGATGACGAAACCCTAAGCTAAGTGTCAAGATTTTCTATAATAGAAAATTGTTCCTCAATCAGTTTTTCATCAAAATAAAACTCTTTTGAACTAAGAAGATTTATAGTGCTTACCTTGTATAAAAGCCAATTGTATCGATTATTACCAAACTTAACCCCATCTTCCACAAGATCTCCCTTAGTAACAACCTCAGCATTAATAGACTCAAACAATCCAGAAAGTTCTCCAAGAGATGACTTTACAAATAAGCTTTTAGGTAGCACAGAAACAGTTAATAATGCTTCGAGTATTAAAAAGTTACGATACATAAAAATGCTTTTAGAAGAACTATATGTTGTAACTATATAAAGAGAGCTGCCATCGTCGCCGACTACTTTCTCGCCCATGAGCTCGGATATGACTGTATTATTAGCGATTACATAAAAAAAATGACCAAGTAATATGCCTGTTCCCGAGTAAAACTCATAAAGCCCTACTCCATCATACAGACTTTTTTGGGGTTCTAACGTCGTTAAATCCACGTCTATATTATTTACATTCTTTAGGTATTGACTATAAAACGTTAATTTTTCAGTGGGAATTGAATCAAAAAAGCCGACCTTGATTTTAGATTCGCCTACCATGTAAGGTCCATCATTTTGCGAAAAAACGTTTTTATATCGCTTAGATAAAGTTTTTTCTAACTTAGCAGATTGAAGCTTTTCATCGGCATAAAGTTTATTCACATCTTCTAAAAAATCAAAAAAGATAAGTAACGCAATCTGCTTCTTTTTCGAGGGTTTAGTATGTCCATTTTCCCAACGAGACAATGTAATTTCATCTAACGAACTAAATGAATGATGAATGGTTTGGATCCGAGTGACTAACTCTGCCTGTGTATATCCCATACTTTCGCGATAATGCTTAATATAGCCACCTATCATTATTTATCCTTATCGTTAACTAAATAAGCCTTACACAGCATAATAGTGAAATTGTAGCTGCAATTAATGCTTTCACCACACTAACTAAAAATAAACCACCTGCTTTGCAGGTGGTTATAAAAATCAGACCTTTGCATTAATGCACATATTTACTACGTAAGTGCTTAAATAAATAGTTACCAATTGCTATTTATTGCCTCCAATTTAGCTCTTTGTACACTTCGACTAACAAGTACAATTCACTAAGTTTATCAGCAGGCATTTGGTAAAAAAATGGCATTCCCCCCCAACTTTCTATCGTTCCATCACTTTTAAGGGCTGTAAAATCAAAATTGTTACCAACTACATGCTCAACCTCTACCAGTTTGGCCGCTAATGATGCACTTATGTTTGACGCACCGGAGCGATTTCCTCCCCAGCCAGTTACTGTGCCATCATCATGCAATGCAACAAAACCATCTCCTCCGGCAGTAATAGAGCGAGCATATAGAACTCCTATATCATTCACATGGTCTCCGCCATCACTTTTACTTCCCCAACTGATAACTTGACCATTATCTAGCACTCCTGCGTAAGCATTTAAATTTGCTACTACACTGGAAAAATAGTGATTAGCAGGTAATTCAACAATACCTTCAGCGCTCAAAGATAACCCGCTAGTATCTATATCCCCCCACACTACTAACGAGCCATCGGTTTTTAATGCCGTGAAACTATTATTAGCCGCTGTGACACTAACAATATCAGTTAATGCCATTTTAACAGCGCTGCTGTCACCACCAGATGTCTTGCGCCCCCAGGTCGTTACAGTGCCATCCGCATTAACAGCAGCTGCAGCGCTTTGATTTAACACTACATCAGCAACATTATTGAATTCAGCTTGAACCTCATCTAACTCAATACATTCACCTAAAGGCGCAGCAAAACAATTAGTTCCTCCCCACTCAATAACAGTACCATCATCTTCTATTGCCACAAATCGAACATAACCGCCAAATATACGCTGTATGTTGGCAAGAGTTTTTGAGTAATCGCCTACACCAGCATTACTGTGACCCCAAGTAACGACTTTGCCATCACCTCTTAAGGCTGCAAACGCATCATAATTAGCGACAATACTTTCGATGTTATATAGCTCATCATCAACGGCACTTGTATCCCCACCTGTAGATTGAGAACCCCATGCGACAACACTGCCATCGCTTTTAAGCGCAGCTCCACCTCTAAGGTTTGAGGTTATACTGACCACATTCGTTAAAAGGTGATCAACACTACTGGTGTCGTTATTCATTCCCCAACTTACAACAGTCTGATCATTCTTTATCAAACTAAATTGTTGACCGATTCCGTTGTGCTCATAAGCTGAAATATTTTTTACTATTCCAGCGGTGACAATAACTTTGGCCATGGTTGTTTTACAGGCATTGCCACCACTGACACCGGTATTGTTTACAGTGCAGTAGGCGTTTTTAGCGGTCACCGTAACACCAATATTATGCTCCTTCTCATCACCCACAAGCGTGTAGTGCGCGCTGTTTTCCCCTACCGGCACACCATCAATGTCATACTGGTAATCGGTACGCGCTAGGTCGCAATCATTACAGGTCACGGTTGCTGTCATCACGCCTAATTCTTCAGTCAACGTTAAGTCTGTTATGCTGGGCTTAACCGAAGCTTCAAGGCTTATCGCAATATCTGCGTAAGCATAATGGCCCTCATTATCCGTCACCGCATAAGTTAAGATTTCATCACCAAAACTAATATTGTTAGGTGTGTAAGTAAATTGGGTGGTATCCGTAATCAAGTTCACGCTGCCCAGTTTGGCGCCTACAACACCACTAAGCACTAAATCCCGGCCTGACTCATTGCTGACAAAACTTGCCACATCAATAGTAATTGTTTGCGCATCCATCGCCATTGCAGGTACGGCAAAGTCGTTTGCTGTTAACTTACCTTGCGATGCTGAAATAATACTCACCACACTGCTCGACGTGTCCATGCCATCGGTCACGCTATAGTGCAAACTCGTCGTCCCCTCAACACCATTAGGGGTATAGGTTAAAACTAAACCGTTTTGCGACAAGGTGGCTGGTAAAGCAACATCGCTAATGCTGCTCAGTGTTAACGTGTCACCATCGGCATCACTGATTGCATCAGCGAGGTTAATCTCAACTGAAGGTTCGGTAACTGAATATGGGTCAACCGTGACCGT
>NZ_JBFRNX010000052.1:0-230 GCF_041471165.1 Shewanella sp. 10N.261.52.F9 | reverse complement strand
GCTTACAAAGAAAGCCAAGCCGCAATAACGATTACGGCGATAGATAATGACGGTGTGCTCAACCAAACTGAAGTCGGCCAGTCAGTGCTTGGTGGTTTTGTTTATAACGTTGAAGATGGTCGTCCTGTCGAAGTGTTTGTCACAGACATTAACGGTAAAACCCTCGTTTTTAGCAGTATTACCCGTAACGGCACTTGGTTATTAGATGGTTTAGATTTGTCTTCATTGGC
>NZ_JBFRNX010000051.1:0-1312 GCF_041471165.1 Shewanella sp. 10N.261.52.F9 | reverse complement strand
GGCTCTTCGTCGTTAATGGTGGAACCCCATATCCAACTTCCCAAAGTGAAACAGTATTGCTCGCTTAAATCGCTCTGTATTTCTATACCCCATGGCCTTTACTCTCAGCAGCCTTATTTGACTATTGATAGCTTCTGCTAGACCATTTGAAACACCAAAACGCATCGCATTAAGTATGCCCCATAATTTAGACTCAACTGTTTCAGCTACGGAAATTAAAGGCTTGATATTACTTGCCTTGATTAAAGCTATCCATTCTAGCCATCTCTGCTTAGTGCCGCGAACGCAGTTGCCATGCCATATGTCACGAGCTTGCTCTTTAAAATACCAAGCTAGCGCTGTATTCATTAACGAAGGCACGAGTTTATTTAGTCTTTCTTTCCTATCCGCTGATAAGTTGTGCCTCTGCTTAAGCCAGAAGAAGCGTGTGCGATGAGCTTCTTGTCTCATTGAGGGAGACAGCCTGTATATTTCATCCCTTCGTATAGCATTGACGGCTTCAGTCAGTAATTTAGCAATATGGAAATGGTCAAATGCAATCCGCTTTTCAGCGTCAGGAAATGCTGCCTTTGCCGCTGAAATATAAGCAGGGCTCATGTCCATACAAATGGTTTTAGTTTGTGATTTCGTATATGAAGGCAATTGCGCAAAACAAGCGTTAAAACTGGCTTTAGAGCGACCGTCTGAGACGGCTAACACTTGGCCTTGAGAGTTGGAAAGCACAGTGACGTAATCATGCCCTTTTTTAATCGCTGTTTCATCAATCAGCAACGACTCTGTCGAACAAGCGGTTCGATGTGCTAACCCTCTAGAGACGGCTCTGTCCATTATTCGGTCAATGGCTCCCCAGCTTAGTTTAAAGAATTTACTGACCGCATTTAGCGTACTCATTGTTAACATCGCCAACACTCTCATTTCCAGTAATTCAGTGTAGCGACTGCTTTCATGCGCCCAAGGAACTTGGAGTGTCTGATAGCCATGTTTAGGACAATGAATACGAGGCACATTTGAGTGGATTATCGTTTCAAATTGGCAAGTATCTAGATGACGCCAAGTTCGAGGGCGTGAGTCATAATGACGGGCTAAACCCTGACAGACAGGGCAAACTGAATCACCACTATGTACATAGTCCACAACGACGATAATACGTTGATGCTCTTCATCAAGTTGAACTTTAGAAACTAACCATGGAGCCTTTAGGCCTAATACTTTCTGGTATAAAAGGGTTTCGCTCATGACTATCGGGAATATGAAATTGTACGAAGAAGTTTATCTTAAAAGCTACGTTTACCACCACCTTCGACGAAGAGCC
>NZ_JBFRNX010000050.1:0-4116 GCF_041471165.1 Shewanella sp. 10N.261.52.F9 | reverse complement strand
TTCGGTTAAGCCCAGCATAACAGACTTAACGTTGACTGAAGAATTAGGCGTGATGACAGCAACCGTGACCTGTAATGATTGCGACCTAGCGCGTACCGATTACCAGTATGACATTGATGGTGTGCCGGTAGGGGAAAACAGCGCGCACTACACGCTTGTGGGTGATGAGAGGGAGCATAACATTGGTGTTACGGTGACCGCTAAAAACGCCTACTGCACTGTAAACAATACCGGTGTCAGTGGTGGCAATGCCTGTAAAACAACCGTGGGCAAAGTTATTGTTTCATCTAGTTATGTGAAAAGCGTTAGCGGAGAAAGAGCAGCATTTGCTGCCCTATTAAATCATGGTGGCGTAGTGACTTGGGGATCTAGTGTTGGAGGGGGAGATAGTGAAAGCGTACAAGCTCAACTTACTGATATTGTTGCAATCTCCTCAAATTCTCAAGCGTTTGCTGCAATAAAAAGTGATGGTAGCGTTGTAACATGGGGCCTCGCTGAATACGGTGGCGATAGCAGCAGCGTATCAGCTGAGCTGACGTCAATTCGCTCAATCGCTTCAACTGACACTGGATTTGCCGCAGTCACTGATAGTGGCAATGTGGTTACTTGGGGGGACTGGGGCGGCGACAGCAGCGCTGTGCAACCTGAGCTCGACAATGTAAAAGAAGTCGTTGGTAATGAAAAGACTTTTGCTGCGATAAAGTTTGATGGCACGGTTGTTACATGGGGCGATGAAGATTACGGTGGGGATAGTAGCGCCGTTCAAGCTGAGTTAACTGATGTGAAAGAGATTGTTGGAACTAAGTCTTCGTTTGCGGCCTTAAAAGCTGATGATACTGTAGTCACTTGGGGACAAGTGTCTTCTGGTGGAGACAGCAGTTCAGTTCAATCTGAGCTCGTCGATGTCGTTCAAATAAATGCCACCGAACATGCATTTGCAGCCATAAAAGTAGATGGGAGTGTTGTGACTTGGGGCGCACAAAGACTTGGGGGCAATAGCCAAGTAGCTCAACCAAATCTTACGAATGTAATTGACATACAAGGTAGCTATGGTGCATTTGCAGCTTTAAGGGAAGATGGAACCGTTGTAACATGGGGGGATGCTACTTTCGGAGGTGACTCTTTTAATGAGTCTTCTCAACTTGTAAATGTTAAGTCTATATCTTCAACTTTTGCCGCTTTTGCTGCAGTAAAGTTTGACGGGACTGTTGTAACATGGGGACATGATACTTACGGAGCTTACAGTGGAGACGTACAACTCAATAATATAACAAAAGTTGAGGGTAATAACTGGGCATTTACAGCTTTTTCTTCTGATGGTTCATTGGTTACGTGGGGATACGCTAAAAACGGTGGTGATAGCAGTGCTGTAGACAGTCAATTACAACCTCATTTTGATAAAGTATACGAGCACTTATCACAATAATAACCTTGAGGCTTTTGATTACGACAATTTTTAATTATACGAAGATTAATTTCGGAAAGCCACCTATCTGTAGGTGGCTATTTTTAGTTAATGTGGGCCTTGTTGATCAAATAACTGCTTGAGATACAGCTATATCAAGGTTTTCCGTGTTTATGCAGTTGTCTGTCGAACAGGCATACCTAGCTCTATGACTTTGTTCATCGCTTTTACACCAGCCAAAGCTTCTCCGACCTGTGCATTGTAATCACGTAAGCTTAACTTGGAGCTGATGAGTTGTTTATAGCGATACATCGCAGTCTCCGATAGCGAGCGTTGATGGTAATCATTGTCATCTTTCCATTGCTTTAACGTCCCAGATTTCAATGCTTCAACAGCTTCATTTCGCGGGTGACCATCTTCCCAATATCCTGCGTTTGAACGCGGCGGAATAGTCGGTTTTGCACCTTTGCGTCGCAGCAATTTGTGGCACTCTTTTGTGTCGTATGCACCATCGGCTGAGACTTGATTTAACTTCCGGCGAAGCGGGTTGAGCATTGTCGGTAATACTTCGTTATCAGCGACATTAACGAGGCTGACTTCGGCTGATACAACATCGTGAGTATCTGCGTCAATCGCGAGGTGCAACTTACGCTATGTGCGTCGCCGCTCCTTACCGTGCTTCCGCGTTTTCCATTCGCCTTCACCGTAAACTTTCAATCCTGTTGAATCCACTACAAGGTGAGAAACGGGACCTCGACAGGGGTTACGATACTTAACCTCAACAGTCTTTGCCCGTTTGCTTATACAAGTGTAATCCGGTGAAGCTAATGGCACATCCATCAGTCGAAACAGAGAATTGATGAAGCCTTCAGTTGCCCGCAGTGACAACTTAAATACCCCTTTGAGCATGAGGGTTGTTTCAATCGCTGTATCACTGAATTGAAAACCTCTACCACGACCGCCGTGATGGGCTTTGCAGTGCCAAGCATTGATGGCTGATTCATCCAGCCAAAAAGTGACCGAACCTCGATTGACTAATGCTTGGTTGTACTGTTTCCAGTTAATTATTTTACGTTTAGATTTGCCCATGTAGCCTGCCTCGTTTTGGTACTTACAAGATCAGATCACAGAACGGCCAAATGGTTCCTTAGATTTAGGCAACAACGCCGTTAATGTGGTAAAAGCACTTGTTGCAGCTACAATTTCACTATTATGCTGTGTAAGGCTTATTTAGTTAACGATAAGGATAAATAATGATAGGTGGCTATATTAAGCATTATCGCGAAAGTATGGGATATACACAGGCAGAGTTAGTCACTCGGATCCAAGCCATTCATCATTCATTTAGTTCGTTAGATGAAATTACATTGTCTCGTTGGGAAAATGGACATACTAAACCCTCGAAAAAGAAGCAGATTGCGTTACTTATCTTTTTTGATTTTTTAGAAGGTGTGAATAAACTTTATGCCGATGAAAAGCTTCAATCTGCTAAGTTAGAAAAAACTTTATCTAAGCGATATAAAAACGTTTTTTCGCAAAATGATGGGCCTTACATGGTAGGGGAATCTAAAATCAAGGTCGGCTTTTTTGATTCAATTCCCACTGAAAAATTAGCGTTTTATAGTCAATACCTAAAGAATGTAAATAATATAGACGTGGATTTAACGACGTTAGATTCTCAAAAAAGCCTGTATGACGGAGTAGGGCTTTATGAGTTTTACTCGGGAACAGGCATATTGCTTGGTCATTTTCTGTATGTAATCGCTAATAATACAGTCATATCCGAGCTCGTAGGCGAAAAAGTAGTCGGTGAGGATGGCAGCTCTCTTTATATAATTACAACATATAGTTCTTCTAAAAACATTTTTATGTATCGTAACTTTTTAATACTCGAAGCATTATTAACTGTTTCTGTGTTACCTAAAAGCTTATTGGTAAAGTCATCTCTTGGAGAACTTTCAGGATTGTTTGAGTCTATTAATGCTGAGGTTGTTACTAAGGGAGAGCCTGTGGAAGACGGGGTTAAGTTTGGTAATAATCGATACAATTGGCTTTTATACAAGGTAAGCACTATAAACCTTCTCAGTTCAAAAGAGTTTTATTTTGATGAAAAACTGATTGAGGAACAATTTTCTATTATAGAAAATGTTGACACTTAGCTTAAGGTTTCGCCATCAAATAAGATGTTTAAACTTCCGACATAGCATGGGATAAGATCTTGCTCTGAGTAATGCTATGTGAATCTGTTTATATAATCGTTAAGTTTCAGGTATGTACTTTAACGACTTAACATTATGAAAAAATCTTTATTTAGTAGTATCACTACTATCTGCTTTTTGTCTGTTTTTCAATCTGGACCTTCTAATGCTGATGAATCACAAGAGTTCACCCCTTTTGTTGGTATTAAAGGCGGATATCAATATGCTGAAGATAAAAACTACCAACACTCAAATCCTGATAGCTATATATTAGGGATCAATGCGGGTGTTCAGTTTGGTAATAATTGGGCGTGGGATATAGGATTTCAAGATCATGACGATCTTGTCGCCTCAGCTACTGACGTTAACGTTAGCACATATATTGTTGATACTGGATTACGGTATGACTGGCCTGTAACTGACAAGATTGGGCTGTACGGTCGAATGGGCGTTGCATATTGGAACGCAACAAAGTCTTTTCATGACAGTAAGGTGCATGATGAGGGCTTTTCC
>NZ_JBFRNX010000049.1:1662-3913 GCF_041471165.1 Shewanella sp. 10N.261.52.F9 | reverse complement strand
AACGCTTTAAATAAGTGGTATCCCCAAGGGGATTCGAACCCCTGTTACCGCCGTGAAAGGGCGGTGTCCTAGGCCTCTAGACGATGGGGACCCGGACTGCATTAGACTCTGCAAAGAGTGAATACTCATCAAGTTCTGTAGGCTAAAACTCAACGCTTTAAATAAGTTAGATGGTGGAGCCTAGCGGGATCGAACCGCTGACCTCAACACTGCCAGTGTTGCGCTCTCCCAGCTGAGCTAAGGCCCCTCACTAACTAAATCACTTTTGAGTGCACCGCGAACTATTCGTTGGCTGTGTCTCAACTGCGTGGCGCATTCTATGCAGCGCACCCAAAAGAGTCAACCCGTTTTTTACGAATTTATTCTATTTGCTACAAATTCAATCGCTTTGGAGATTCTTTGCTCTGTACGGGCCTTTCCAACCAAGAATATGGTTAGATCAACAGCAGGAGACATACCTGCGCCTGTTACAGCTACACGTAATGGCATCCCCACTTTACCCATGCCGACTTCTAATTCAGCAGCAGTATCTTCAATTGCTTGATGAATAGCTTCTAAAGTCCACTCATTTAGCCCAGCTAATTTAGTTTGGAATAACTGCAGTGGCTCTAGTGCAACACCTCTTAAGTGTTTCTTAGCTGCTGTTTCGTCAAACTCTGCGAAATCTTCAAAGAAGTAACGGCTAGAAGCTGCAAGTTCTTTTAGTGTCTTTGCACGTTCTGATAATGCAGAAACAACTTCAGATAGTTTTGGACCATTACTTGTATCAATGTTTTGATCAGCCATGTGCCATTCAAGATGTGAAGCCACATATTCTGGATCAGATTCTTTAATATAGTGCTGGTTTAACCAAATCAGCTTATCTGTATTAAAAGCAGAAGCGGCTTTGTTGATATCATCAAGACTAAAGAATTGCTTCATCTCATCAATAGAGAACACTTCTTGATCACCATGAGACCAACCTAAACGCACTAAATAGTTAAGTAGTGCTTCAGGTAAGTAACCATCATCGCGGTACTGCATAACACCAACAGCGCCATGACGCTTAGAAAGCTTAGCGCCATCATCACCTAAAATCATCGATACATGAGCATACTCAGGTACTGGTGCACCTAATGCTTTAAGAATATTGATCTGGCGTGGTGTATTGTTGATATGGTCTTCACCACGAACAACACAGGTGATCCCCATATCCCAATCGTCAACAACTACACAGAAGTTATAAGTAGGAGTACCTTCAGTACGAGCGATGATCAAATCATCTAGTGTATTGTTTGCAAATTCAATGCGGCCACGTACGTGATCGTCAAATACAACGCTACCTTCTGTTGGGTTTTTGAAACGCACAACAAATGGCTCATCAGTATCACGTGGTGCTTTATCACGACAACAACCATCATACTTTTGTTGTTCGCCATTAGCAGCTTGCTCTTCACGCATTGTCTCAATACGCTCACGGCTACAGTAACACTTATATGCAGTGCCCTGCTCTAACATCTGTGCAATGATTTCGTTGTAACGATCAAAACGCTTGGTCTGATAGTAAGGACCTTCATCCCAATTCAGGTTAAGCCATTCCATACCTTCTAAAATTGCTGCGCACGCTTCTGGAGTTGAACGCTCAAGATCGGTATCTTCGATACGTAACACAAACTCACCTTGGTTTGCGCGTGCATATAACCATGAATAAAGTGCTGTACGAGCACCACCAACGTGCAAAAAGCCGGTAGGGCTTGGAGCAAAACGCGTCTTAACTGTCATAATGGACATTGACCTATGTAGAAAGCCTAAATAATAGACTGTACTAATGAATGTGGCGCATATTCTAACAGCCAAAAGAGCTAGGGAAAATAGATCTACTGTTTTATGGTGCATTTTGTGGCATAAACCAGTGCATCAAACACTCAATTACCACCTCAGCACTACTCTCAAACCATCACTTGTATTATCTCTTGATACGCCCTTTCACAATAAAAGTATCAACAGAAGGTAATTCTCAAGCCACACTAACCTGCTTATATAAAGGCAACCAATAACAAGCTGGGCGTTTAACGAACATGAGCTATGGTTCAGAGTGAATCTGTTTGCGATGTAGTAATACGTTATAACAGCATATGGGTCCTCATCATTGATCTAAAACAGATACACTTCTATATAGGTACTCTACTACCCTCTCAAATAACACCGCCAGCATTTTAACGATGAGTGATAACTCTATTACTGCATTTTTCATTGCTCGTTGCTCGTTGCT
>NZ_JBFRNX010000049.1:0-893 GCF_041471165.1 Shewanella sp. 10N.261.52.F9 | reverse complement strand
TTGCTCGTTGCTCGTTGCTAAGCAGAAGCTTAACGTTTCACTCTTCTACAACCGTTTTTCACTCTTTTATCTCTACCGTTGCGCAGAAACACTAGTCACAAGGGTAAAGGATGAAAAAATGAGTAACCATTTCGAACTGCGTGAAAGTAAAAAATAGCAGTATCGATATAAGCCTATTGAACTAGTAATGATTGTTTGTCGCTAATTAACTTTACTACAAGCGTTGTGTGTTTGAAGTAAGCCAAACAACGAAAGAGGAACCGTTGAGTGTTGCTTCTATAATGTAAGAATTCCAAACCAGATTGTTGCATACCGAGCCGCCTTACCAAAAAGTAAGCCTTTATCTTCGCAGTGTAAACTCCCTCGACAACACAAAAACAACCAACACTTATCTATCTAAAGATACCTTTTTAAATTCGACAATGAACAAATGCATACTTTTTAATATAAGAATTACTCCGTATACTCAGCATTAGAATAAAACGAAGTCGTCCGACAACGATTTGTTAAGCTAACTTTTAGCCAGTTATAGCTTTAGACGGTACGCTTCTGATTAACTATGCAGCAACACGCGCAAAATTGAACCGTAGTCGTTATTTTATCTGAAAAAAGCGTTGACAGTAGATCGTTCCTCCCTATAATACGGCCCCACACAGCGAGGTCGATTAGCTCAGCTGGGAGAGCACCTCCCTTACAAGGAGGGGGTCACTGGTTCGAGCCCAGTATCGACCACCATTCTTTTCATAAAGAATTAAAACATTATGAAATCCCAGGTCGATTAGCTCAGCTGGGAGAGCACCTCCCTTACAAGGAGGGGGTCACTGGTTCGAGCCCAGTATCGACCACCATTCTTTTCATAAAGAATTAAAACATTATGAAATCCCAGGTCGATT
>NZ_JBFRNX010000048.1:0-12026 GCF_041471165.1 Shewanella sp. 10N.261.52.F9 | reverse complement strand
CCGCTCCGCCAACATAAAGACGAAAGCCTCATCGAAAGATGAGGCTTTTTTCGTTGTGATAAGCCCTAGCAACTCTTATAAACAAAGAGTGCTAGGGCTTTTTCGTGTTTGTGATTAAAAAATTTACAGTAATATACGTAAGCGCTTTGCTAAAGGAGGCGGTCACTCTCAACCATCCATGGTTTTCGTGGCATTTATGATTGAAGATGGAGATGATTGAGGTAAGCTCAATGCAAAAAGTTCAATCTGAATTGTATACACTGATCACGGTTCTACAATATCATGTGGCACTTGCTGTATAGTATGTGACTTCGCACAACTCTCCAGCGGCTGATAGAGCTATAATATCGTTGGTATGTGAAAAGGTTTTTAAGATGGATTGCCGTTTAGGCTGTGGTGCTTGTTGCATTGCGCCTTCAATTACTACACCAATTCCTGGTATGCCTGAGGGTAAACCTGCTGGAGTAAGGTGTATTCAGCTCAATGAACAAAACTTGTGTAAGCTGTTTGGCCAAGCTGAAAGACCAGCCGTATGTGGCTTATTCGCCGCAACTGACGATGTGTGTGGAAAAACAGATACAGAAGCGTTATGGCTAATTAGTACATTGGAAGCCGCAACAAACTAATAGAAGCATTGTGTAGGCTTCACTCGATATTTATTTTACGGATTGTGATTAATGCAGTTAACTCGTTATACAGATTATGGTTTAAGAACGCTGATGTATTTAGCGTTAAATTCTGAGAGAAACTCACTATTTCGTATCTCTGAGATAACTGAAGTATTTGATCTGTCAGCTAACCATATTTCTAAAGTGGTTCATCACTTGGGTAAACTAGGTTACTTGCAAACTGTCCGTGGTAAAAGTGGTGGCTTTAAACTTGCGAAACCCGCTTCTGAAATCAATATAGGCCAAGTTGTACGTTCATTAGAGAACTCGCTAGCACCTATTGATTGTAGTAAGCCTTATTGCTTGCTTACTCCTGCTTGTCAGCTAAAAGGTGTCTTGGGAGAGGCTGTAAATGCCTATCTTGCTGTTTTAGACGCATACACGTTGGATATGATTGTGGTTAATAAGCAAGAACTGAAATCTTTATTACCAGACCTTTCTATCTCTATCTTGCAGTAATTCGCTTTGCTCTGCAGCTGTCACGACAACCTGTTGTGCCAGCAAGCTTGAAGCGTGAACTAATTGAATATTTTCTGCATCCAGCCTGTAAAGATTAGTTGTTAAAAACGCAATAGTTTCAGGATAAGGGTGTGCGATCACTACTATTTGTTTTTTAGTTTTTGCGAGTGTAATTGCTTGTTGAAACTGCTTTTCTAAACCACTCTTCGATTTATCGTTATCTAAAAAGATTTCTCTTTTCAATGAAGGTACACCCACTGAACGTGCAATAACGCCTGCTTGGGTATATTTCGTAGTTCTACTGTCTATAAAGTAAATGTCATGCAGTCGCAGCGACTCCATGACCCAGCGCATAGGTGTATCTAATTGGGTTAATAAGCTGCCCATATGGTTGTTTGCACCGGTCACATGGGGAACACTTTTGATAGCGTTGGCTACCTGTGTTTTTAGCTCGTTTTCGCTCATGGCGTTGGTTAGTGCGCCAGCACCAATTGCTTTGCCATTAAGTGCTTGCATAGGTAGGTGGACTAAAATTTCGTTTCCTTGCTGATAAGCCTTAGTTGCTAGGTTCTTACCAAGCGGAGTGTGCGGCAATATAGAAAGGGTGATGCTTGCAGGTAAGGTCAGCACTGCTTTATCTGATTGACGGTATCCAATATCGTCAATGATGATGGCAATTTTGCTGGCGAAAACACTAGCGCTTGGTAACAATAAAAGTATCAGTAAAAGAAAGTAGCGCACTGGTTATTATTTTTCTGCCTTAATCCAAGCAATAGCTGAGTTGACTAATTCGTCTTGCTCAACTGTGTCATGGAGTGAATTTGTATCGATTATAGGCATACTTTCCGGATCTGATATAGCCTCAAGCGCAATTTTTATATCTGGTTCAATACCTTTCGCGTGAATATCCCTTCCATTCGGTGTGGTGTACTTGGCGATTGTTAGTTTAATTGCACTTCCATCCAATAAGGTTGGGATCAAGCTTTGTATCGTGCCCTTGCCAAAGCTTGTTTGACCTAAAAGTTTAGCTCGACCGTTGTCTTGTAATGCGGCAGCTAGAACTTCTGAAGCAGATGCAGATCCTTTATTAATTAGGACTGTCATTGGGATATTTGCTGCCATGATCTGTGGTGAAGCGTAATAGTCAGAATTGGCATCGAAAAAACGCCCTTCTGTAGAAACAATGCGTCCTTTATCAAGGAAAAGATCTGCAATTGTAATCGCTTGATCCAGCAGGCCGCCAGGATTGTTACGCAGATCGAGGATAATGCCAGTTAGTTGTTCTGACTGCCAAGCTGATAACTGTTGTACCAGTTTGGGAGTGGTATTTTCTTGGAAACTTGTCAGGCGAATATAGCCAATCTTATTATCAAGAATTTCGGCTTGTACTGAGTTAATCGCGATGAGTGCCGGGGCTAACACTACTGTATAGTGATCTTCAGAATTAGCACGTAGCATTTCAAGCTCAATAGGCTCTTTATCAAAGCTATGCTGTTTAATTTCTTTAAGCAGGTTTTCTAATTTATCTGCAGTTACCACTTGATTGTTGAGCTTAATAACTCTGTCACCGGGCTTGATACCTGCAGCTTCTGCTGGGGACTCGGCAAAGGGAGTGATAATGGTAATTTGATCATTGTCGGTGGCAATTTCTACCCCAAAACCAAAGTATTCACCATTGTTAGTTTCTTGCATGCTAGTAAAGGTTTGCTTATCTAAGAAGCTAGAGTATGGGTCTAGCTCATTAAAGATCCCTGTAATGGCCGCTTCTATAAGCTGCTCTTCAGACATCTTGTCGACGTAGTAAGTTTCTACGGTATCGATGACATCGAGCAAAACAGGATAATTTATACGAGATTTATATTGCTGAGTGTGCTCTTGCCCAACAAGAGTTAGTGATAAACCTAAGACAAGACCGAAAGTAACACAACTAAAATAGCGTATAAATTGAGACATAAAAACCCCTATATAATAAGGGGTTATGTGTCTTAGCGTTTACAGTACCTTGCAGGATCGACCGCTTGCCCCTTGTGCCGTACTTCAAAGTATAGGCCAGGCTGGGTCTGTCCACCTGAACGACCGACTAAAGCGATCGATTCACCTTTGCGTACTGTGTCGCCAGCGCTTTTCAATAGTGCCTGTGCATGGCCATATAAACTCATATAGCCTTTACCGTGATCAACGACTAAGACCATACCAAAGCCGCGTAACCAGTCGGCATAAATTACCTTGCCATTGGCTATCGCATTCACATCTTGACCTTCTGATGCTGAAATAGTTACGCCTTTCCATTTTACTTGGCCGGATCGTTTACTACCAAAGGCTGATTTTATTCGTCCTTTGGTTGGCCACTTTAGTTTATGGCGGCTCGATAGCCCGTCATAAGAAGGATTGTTTTGCATTGCAAGCAAGGCTTGTTCAACCACTCTTTTGAGGCTAGCCTCTTCTATTTGAAGTTGCTCAAGCTTTGCGCCGCTGCTATTTAAGGTTCTCTGCAGTTGCGTTAGGGTGTTTTGTCGTTGTGATTGCTCTTGATTGAGCTTTTTAGCTTGCTGCTGTTGTTCAATCACGAGTTTGTTAAGCTGTGTTTTTTGGTTTTGCTGCTCAACCTGCACTTCGTCTAACTCTAGCAGGGTCGTTTGTAACTGCTTTATAGAGTCAATTCTGGCATTGTTCAAATACTGGTAGTAAGCGAGTAGGCGTTCGATACTCGCAGGAGATTGCTGGTTAAGTAGCATCTTGCTGTAGTCATGATTTCCAGCTAGATAAGCGCTAGCCAACTGATTAGAAAGTGATTTTTGCTGTGCAGTTTTTAGTTTATTCAGCTGGGTTTGTTTACCGTTGAGTTCTGCAATTTTCTTATCTGTGACGGTTAAGTCTTGTTTAGTACGGTTAACCTTAGTCGCCGCTAGAGCAATCGCCTTTTCATCTTCTTTAAGTAAAGATATCAGTCGTTCCCTTTGTTTATTGGTATTTTTCACCGCCGACTGTTGCTTGTTGATCTGTGCTTGAATTGATTTCAGCTCAGACTGGCGACGCTCTAGATCGCTGGCATTTACCGTTAAAGGGAGTGATAGAAAGCCAGCAATAATGCTGGCTTTGATAAAAAATCGAATGTTCAATTGTTAACTCTTACTCTTTGAGTTTTATTATCGAGCGACCTGTCATCTCTGCAGGCACTTGTTGTCCCATTAAGGTTAACATAGTCGGCGCTAAATCACTTAAACGTCCGCCTTTTTCGATCTCTGCGTCACGTCCGACGTAAATTAATGGCACTAATTCGCTAGTGTGCGCAGTATGTGCTTGTCCAGTTGATTCATCTGTCATCTGCTCAGCATTACCGTGGTCGGCAGTAATTAAACACTCTCCACCCACTTTATCTAGTGCTTTAACAACACGACCAATGCAAGTATCTACGGCTTCACAGGCTTTAACTGCTGCATCGAAGTTACCTGTGTGGCCGACCATGTCACCATTTGGGTAGTTACAGATGATTACGTCATATTCAGTCGATTCAATGGCTGCAACTAACTTGTCAGTCAATTCTGCTGAGCTCATTTCTGGCTGTAAGTCGTAAGTCGCGACTTTTGGTGATTGGATCAGTATGCGGTCTTCCCCTTTAAATGGCTCTTCTTTACCGCCATTAAAGAAAAAGGTCACGTGGGCATACTTTTCTGTTTCTGAAATACGTAATTGCGTGAGATCGCGGTTTTGTAAAGTTTCGCCAAGAGTGTTTACTAGGTCTGTTGATGGATAAGCAATTGCTGCGTCGATATCAGCGGCATATTCAGTCAGCATGACAAAGTTAATCTTTGGTGTTACTGCACGTTCGAAACCGTCAAAGTCTGCATTTACGAAGCTACGAGTAATTTGGCGAGCGCGGTCAGCACGGAAGTTCATAAAAATTAGCGCGTCGTTATCGGCTAGTTTTGCCACATTACCCTGTGCATCTGGGATGGCGGTACTGGCAACAAACTCATCATTTTCATCACGACTATATGCTGCTTCTACTGCTTGAACAGCCGTAGCACTTTGGTGCAGGCTTTTGCCTTCACTAATTAGCTCATAAGCTTGAGATACACGGTCCCAGCGGTTATCGCGGTCCATTGCATAATAACGACCAATCACTGATGCGACTTGACCAGTACCTAAGGTTTTGAATAGCTCTTCAAAGTGAGCTAAGCCTGGTTTGGCGCTGCGTGGTGGCGTATCACGACCATCTAGGAATGCGTGTAGATACACTTTTTTTGCACCACGTTTTACTGCAAGGCGGCACATGGCTTCGATATGATCTTGGTGGCTGTGAACCCCACCAGGAGATAACAGCCCCATAATATGTACTGCACCATTGGCTTTAATCGCTGCGTCTACAGCAGATGTTAGTGCTGTGTTGTTATCAAACTCACCATCGTCGATAGATTTACCGATACGCGTTAGTTCTTGGTAGACAATACGGCCTGAGCCGATGTTGATATGTCCGACTTCTGAGTTACCCATTTGGCCATCAGGCAGACCAACGTCGATACCAGAACCTGAAATTAAACTGTTTGGATATTTTGCATTTAACTGATCTAATACTGGTGTATTTGCATGAAAAACAGCATTTTTTTGTGTGTTTTCACGGTAACCCCAGCCATCGAGGATCAGCAATGCCAACGGGCGTTTGCGTGTCGTCATGGTAGTACCTTTAAGTTTAAAAAAATAAGTTTTAAATCGGAATTGGTTAAATATTACTACCAATTGCCGTCAGGCATAAAGACATTTACCTAGATTGCTGTTATCGAATTTGCTTGTTGATGTTATTTGTTAAGGAACTGAAGCGCGCCAAGCGTGACTAACATTCGGTATTCTGTTGTAACCGATGGTATACTCTGTGCCCTCATTATATTTGGCCCTAAAAAAGTAGGCAGTTAACGATGCAAGAATATATGGAATTTTTTAAAGCAAACCCAATGCTAAGCATTGCGTGGGTTGGTTTATTCGTTGGTCTTATCGTTGTGGTATTCAAGTCTAGCGTGTCTAAAGTTAAAAACGTTAATCATCAAGAAGCGACTCTGATGATGAACAAACAAGACGCTAAAGTCGTTGATGTACGCGGTAAAGAAGAGTTTAAGAAGGGTCATATCGTTGGTGCGGTAAATTTACCATTAGCTGATATAAAAAATAATCAGCTTGGTACCCTTGAAAACGCAAAAGCTAGTCCCATTATAATGGTATGCAACGCTGGAATGACTTCATCTCAAGCTGCTCAACTGATGGTAAAACACGGTTTTGAAAACGTGAATAACCTGAAAGGTGGTATGGGTGAATGGCAGTCAAATAACTTGCCTGTTTCAAAAAGCAAAAGATAGAAGTGTTAGTGTAGCCATTGATTTTTTGTTGAGTTATTGATTAGAGTGTTAACGCTTAACTTATTGTGGTTACCGGCATTGAAATGAGGGAGAGACTCCCTCCTAAAAAGCGTCTGTTGACTAAATAAATCAAAAACCGGGACAGTGAATTGGGATACTCCCAAGCTTGCAAAGCCCTGAGACTGGCTCTTTTGAAGTAGCCTCATTAACATTTTTTAAAGGTAGGATAGTATGGCTGAAGTAGCAAACAACGAACAACAAGGTCCACAATTCAACATTCAACGTGTTTACACAAAAGATATTTCTTTTGAAACACCAAACAGCCCAGCTGTTTTCCAAAAAGAGTGGAGCCCAGAAGTTAAGCTTGATCTAGATACTCGCAGCAACAAACTATCTGATGACGTATTTGAAGTTGTTCTTTCTTTGACTGTTACTGCTAAGAACGGTGAAGAAACTGCATTCCTATGTGAAGTTCAGCAAGCGGGTATCTTCGCTATCTCAGGTCTAACTGAACAGCAGTTAGCTCACTCTTTAGGTGCATACTGCCCTAACGTTCTTTTCCCATATGCTCGTGAAGCAATTGGTAGCCTAGTAAGCCGTGGTACTTTCCCACAACTTAACCTAGCGCCAGTTAACTTTGACGCACTATTTGCTCAGTATGTTCAACAGCGTCAAGCTGCTGCAGCTGAAGCACCAGCAGAAGAAGCTAACGCTTAATAGCATGAAAAACACTGCCGACATTACGGTACTGGGGGCGGGCTCTTACGGGACCGCCCTTGCCATTTCTTTAGCGAGCAATGGCCACAGAACCATGCTTTGGGGCCATGAACCCGAGCACATAGAAAACCTAAAAAACGACAAGTCTAACGAAGCGTTTTTACCAGGTATTCCGTTACCAGATTTACTGATCCCTGAAGCGGACTTAGCAACAGCATTAGCGGCATCTAACAATGTGCTCGTTGTTGTGCCTAGCCATGTTTTTGGATTAGTGCTAACTCAAGCAAAACCGCTGTTACGCAAAGATTCGCGTATTGTGTGGGCCACTAAAGGTCTAGAGCCTGAGACTGGCCGCCTAATACAAGATGTTGCCCGTGAAGCTATTGGTGATGAGTTTCCTCTTGCCGTGTTATCGGGACCAACATTTGCTAAAGAACTAGCAGCCGGTATGCCTACAGCGATTTCGATTGCAGGCACGGATCCTCAGTTTACTAAGGATTTGGTTGAGCTGTTGCACAGTCCTAAGCGTCTGCGTGTTTACGCTAATGACGACTTTATTGGTTTACAGCTTGGCGGCGCAGTTAAAAACGTTATTGCGATAGGCGCTGGCCTGTCAGACGGTATCGGTTTTGGTGCGAATGCAAGAACGGCGCTAATTACTCGCGGCCTGGTTGAATTGACTCGACTTGGTGAAGCTATGGGGGCACAAGCCTCAACCTTTATGGGAATGGCTGGCCTTGGTGACTTGGTACTGACTTGTACCGATAACCAGTCGCGTAACCGTCGCTTTGGTTTAGCATTGGGCAAAGGCTCGGATGTTGAAACCGCGCAGCAAGAAATTGGTCAAGTGGTTGAAGGGTATCGCAACACTAAAGAGGTCTATACGCTAGCGAAGCGTTTGGGCGTAGAGATGCCGATTACCGAGCAAGTCTACCAAGTCTTGTATAAAGGTAAGTCACCGGTTGATGCAGCTAAAGAGCTACTCAGCCGTGAGCAAAAGTCTGAGACATCGTCGGCAGAATAGTTTTGCTGTTATTAGATTGAACAATTTGTTCAGTTGATTGAAAACCGAAGCTTAGCTTCGGTTTTTTGTTTTTGCGGTATTGAGTTGTTGAATCTAACCCTTCCATGTATCGGCTCCCTTCAAGTTGTTCATGGCGTAGATGTTGATAGTGGTATAAATACTTCCATGTATAACTACCACTTCATGCCATCCATGGCGAAGCTGGTATAAATACTTCCATGTATAAATAACAATGCTAAAATAGCGCCCCCTTTTATGCTCAAAACTTATCCCAGTTTTGAGGCTAGCTACGTTTTTAGGAGTTATCGAGTGAAACATCATGACGTCATCATTATTGGAGCCGGAGCGGCAGGCCTTATGTGCGCAGCCTCTGCAGGTTACCGTGGCCGTGATGTGCTAGTGCTTGATAACGCTAAGCAAGCAGGTCGTAAAATTCTTATCAGTGGCGGTGGTCGTTGTAACTTCACCAATCAGAAAGTTGAGCCTGCTAACTTTATCTGCGGTAATGGTCACTTTGTTAAATCTGCCTTAGCACGCTATCGTTCAAGTGACTTTATCGAATTGGTTGAGCGTCATGGCATCGAGTATCACGAGCGCGACCATGGTCAGTTATTTTGTAATGACTCAGCCAAAGAGATTGTGACTATGCTGCTTACCGAGTGTGAGTGGGCCGGCGCGCAAATTAAACTGCGGACTGAAATTAGTGAGATCAGCAAAAATGCAGATGGCTTGTTTGAGTTGGTGACCGACAAAGAGCATTACACTTGCGAGTCGCTAGTGATTGCTACTGGAGGCTTGTCTATGCCAAAGCTGGGGGCCTCACCTTATGGCTACCATATTGCTGAGCAGTTTGGCTTAAAGGTGCTCTCAACTCACGCAGGTCTAGTGCCTTTCACTTGGCATAGTGAGCAAAAGCAACGCTTTGAACCGTTATCGGGCATTGCGGTACCCTGTACTATCACTGCTAAAGACGGCACTCAATTTAGTGAGGCATTGCTATTTACGCATCGTGGCCTATCTGGCCCTGCAATTTTGCAGATCTCTAACTATTGGAATCCGGGCGAAGCGATCAGCATTAACTTGCTACCGGGTGAGGATGTACGTGCAAAGCTACAACAAGCACTTGAATCCAGCCCAAAGCAAAGCTTACGTAATGCCTTATCGCAATGGTTGCCCAAACGTTTAGTCGAAGTGTTGTTTGAAGAGCCTTTGCTGAATAAAGCGCTTAACCAGTTAGTTCATGCAGAGTTAGAGCAATTGGCGCTGGATCTTGAGTCTTGGACTTTAGTCATGAATGGCACCGAAGGTTACCGCACTGCAGAAGTGACTTTAGGCGGTGTAGATACTAATGAATTATCCTCAAAAACTATGGAAGCCAAAGCCGTTTCAGGTTTGTACTTCGTAGGCGAAGTAATGGATGTAAGTGGTTGGTTAGGCGGGTTTAATTTCCAGTGGGCTTGGTCGTCAGGTGTCGCAGCTGGACAAGCTGTTTGATTTAAATATTTAGTGTTTTTTTATTTTATTGGCCAATTGACATTCGTTGTTCTGCGGCCTTTAATTTATAGATTACTCACATTTTATAGCTCAACTAATTTTTTAACGTTAAATAGTTGGTATTCGCTTTTAAATAAAAGCCCTCTTTAACAACTCTCTTTCCTGTTTATCCCATTCTCTATTGTTTCCATTTTAGATTTAACTATCGCTTAAATATTTAGCATATTATTAATGTTGTTCAAGTGTTCTTTACTTGTAAATAGTAAGGTTGTGGATCAATACTGTATTTATTGTCGATTGGTTATACAACTGCTTGTAGTGACTGATGTTAAAAGGATATTTTCTGATGGCGACTCTGGGTGCTGACGTTATTTATTATGTGAAGCTTGATGCTGCATATTGGGCTGTAACTGCTGATGGCCAGTGGGTGTTGATTTTGCCACATCAGATGCAAACGGAGATCCCGCTTCATAGTCTACAATCAGAACAAATCCGTATTGACGCTAATGGTGATTTTTATAGTGTCATTGATGGAAATAAGCTCATTATCCCTCAAGCTGCAGTTCGATCTATCGAGGATGAGGAAGATTTAACAGAACAAGTTGCGCAATCGAATAGCGATAATGTAGAGCAAAGTCAGGGTGAGTCTTCGAGTGAGCAGCAAGAAGGCCTAAACTTGATTTATCAGGTGGTGCAATCTGATAATGACAGTGTAATTGCAGATTCCGGTTTTAATACTCAGGGCGATAAGCCATCGTCCGAACGTGACACGCCTTTTTCCTCTAGTCAGCAAGACTCTTTTATTTCGATTACGTTAACTGTTGAATTGATTGATATTGACGGTTATATCAATCAATTTGAAGCCCCTACTGTCAGTTTATCTGGTAGTGCGATTAACGCTGCTGACGGTCAAGTTTTAGAACTCACTATTATCGATAGCTTAGGACAGCCACAGAGCTACAAAGTGACGGTGTTAAATCAGCAGTGGCAACTCAACGATATTGATTTTCAAACTTTTGCAGAAGGTGAGCTCACAGCCATTATTACCGCAATGACTTACCCCGGTGATGTTACTAATGGCATCGATAACAGCATAAAAGATACCTTAGCTGAGATTTCTATTGAGGTTGATACGGGTCAAGATACGGTACTTAATGCTCGCGAAATACAGCGAGTTGATATGAATGGCGTGGCAAAAAATATCGAAGAAGGCCAAACCATTACGATTACTGTAACGGATATAAATGGTTTACAACTGAACTTTAATACCACGGTTATTGCTGGGTTATGGCAACTTGAAGATCAAGACTTGTCGAGCCTTGCTGATGGACCTTTGGTGTTTACTGTCGACAGTAATGATATTGCTGGTAACCCCGCAAATGGTATTGTTGAAGCTTACAAAGAAAGCCAAGCTGCCATCACTATTACTGCTATTGACAATGACGGTGTACTCAATCAAGTAGAAGCTGGCCAATCAGTTTTAGCTGGTGTTGTACGTAATGTCGAAGATGGTCGCCCTGTAGAAGTGTTTGTTACCGACATTAACGGCAAAACCTTAGTGTTTAATAGTATTACACGCAACGGTACTTGGTTATTAGATGGACTGGATCTGTCATCGCTGGCAGAAGGGGAGTTAACGCTTAGAGCGATAACCTCTGATTTTGAAGGTAATATTGGCACGAGCACTAATACAGTAATTAAAGACACTTTGGCCTCAGTCACCATTGAGATTATCGATAATGATGATGTGGTCAATAGCCAAGAACAACAGTCCGTTACCGTGCAAGGCACAGTCAGTAATATTGAAGACGGACAAACGATTAGCATCACTTTTACTGATGGCTACGGCAATGAGCGTAGCTTTACCACTGTCGTGGTTGCCGGCGCTTGGCAGCTGACTAATATCGATTTAACGGGGTTTGCTGATGGTAGCCTAAGCGCTACGGTATCGGTTGAAGATCAAGCGGGTAACCAAGCCACTGCCACAGATGTTATCGCAGTCGATATTTTAGCTTCAATCACCATAGATGTAGATACGGGTAATGACACTGTACTTAACGCCCGTGAAATGCTGCGGGTCGATATGTCGGGTGAAGTTACTGACATTGAAGATGGTCAAGTGGTTACTATTACTGTAACCGACAATATGGGCAAACAATTGCAGTTCAGTGCGATTGTGGCAAGTGGCAAGTGGCAGTTAGAAGATAAGGATTTATCTAGCCTAGCAGACGGACCATTAGTGTTTAGTGCTACCGCTAGTGATGTTGCTGGTAATAGTGCAAGTGCCACCGATGACGCTTACAAAGAAAGCCAAGC
>NZ_JBFRNX010000047.1:0-1657 GCF_041471165.1 Shewanella sp. 10N.261.52.F9 | reverse complement strand
TTAGTCATCAATGCAGATGGCTCCTACACCTTCACCCCCAATGAAAATTGGAACGGTGTTGTTCCGGTTATCACATACACCACAAACACCGGTTTAACCGCGACGCTAACGATTGAAGTCACACCAATTGATGATCCGAGCATGCTGGTTAATGACAGCCAAACTATCGTGGAAGATGAAGTCGCCACCGGTAATGTCTTAGATAATGATGCAGATCTCGATAGTGATTTGTCTGTGGTTAGCTTTGACGTTGAAGGGCAAACCTATAACGCAGGCACCAGCGTTGAACTTGACGATGGCGTGTTAGTCATCAATGCAGATGGCGCCTATATCTTCACCCCAAATGAAAATTGGAACGGCGTTGTTCCGGTTATCACGTACACCACAAACACCGGTTTAACCGCGACACTGACGATTGAAGTCACCCCAGTTGATGATCCGAGCGTGCTGGTTAATGACAGCCAAACTATCGCTGAAGATGAAATCGCTACCGGCAATGTCTTAGATAATGATACAGATCTCGATAGTGATTTATCAGTGGTTAGCTTTGACGTTGAAGGGCAAACCTATAACGCTGGCACCAGCGTTGAACTCGACGATGGCGTGTTAGTCATCAATGCAGATGGCTCCTACACCTTCACCCCCAATGAAAACTGGAACGGTGTTGTTCCGGTTATCACGTACACCACAAACACCGGTTTAACCGCGACACTGACGATTGAAGTCACGCCAGTTGATGATCCGAGCGTACTGGTTAACGACAGCCAAACTATCGCTGAAGATGAAGTCGCCACCGGTAATGTGCTAACTAACGACTCAGATGTTGATAACGATCTCACGGTCGTTAGTTTTGAAGTAAATGGTGACAATTATACCGCTGGAAGCACTGTTGAGTTAGACGGTGGCTCACTTGTTATCAACGAAGACGGCACTTACACCTTCACACCTAATGAAAATTGGAATGGTAGTGTCCCAGTCATTAGTTACTCCACTAATACAGGTGAAACAGCTACGCTTACCATTACCGTAACAGAAGATGCAACCGACTTGAGCAATGACAGTATCACTGTTGCTGAAGACACAGTCGCTAGCGGTAACGTATTGAGCAATGATGAAGCTGGCAATACCAGTGTGGTGAGCTTCACCCTCGACACTAATGGCAACGGCAACCAAGAAAGCTTCACTGCCGGCGAGAGTGTTACCTTAAGCGGGGGGATCTTGCTGATAGGCACAGACGGCAGCTACAGCTTCACACCTAATGAAAATTGGAATGGTAGTCTTCCTGTCATTACCTACACCACTAACACCGGCGAAACCGCCACGCTTAACATCGAAGTAACTCAAGTTGATGATCCTAGTGCGCTAGTCAATGACAGCCAAACTATTGTAGAAGACACTGTTGCCAACGGTAACGTGCTCGATAATGATTCTGATATAGACAACAATTTAAACGTAACAAGCTTTGAAGTTGAAGGAAAAACCTATACAACAGGCACAACTGTTGATTTAGAAGACGGTTCGATTGTTATCAACGAAGATGGTTCCTATACCTTCACACCAAATGAGAACTGGCATGGTGTCGTTCCGGTAATCACTTACACTACTAATACTGGTGAAACAGCTACTCTCACTCTAACCGTCAGCCCGGTGAATGATC
>NZ_JBFRNX010000046.1:0-659 GCF_041471165.1 Shewanella sp. 10N.261.52.F9 | reverse complement strand
ACAAAGCTTGCCACATCAATAGTAATTGTTTGCGCATCCATCGCCATTGCAGGTACGGCAAAGTCGTTTGCTGTTAACTTACCTTGCGATGCTGAAATAATACTCACCACACTGCTCGACGTGTCCATGCCATCGGTCACGCTATAGTGCAAACTCGTCGTCCCCTCAACTCCATTCGGTGTATAGGTTAAAACTAAACCGTTTTGCGACAAGGTGGCTGGTAAAACAACATCGCTAATGCTGCTCAGTGTTAACGTGTCACCATCGGCATCACTGATTGCATCAGCGAGGTTAATCTCAACTGAAGGTTTGGTAACTGAGTATGGGTCAACCGTGACCGTTACCGGGTTGGCAACAGGCGCTGTATTGGTCAGCTCTACGCTAATTTCATTTTGCGCAAAACCACCTTTTCCATCACTGATAACATAGGTAAATTTGTCATTAGTCACCGCTGTAGATAGCGTGTAAGTTAATGATAGGTCGTCATTAATAACCACTGGATTCACCGCGCCAACGACGTTCGTTAACGTAAGCTCATCACCGTCGGTATCATCAACAAGCGGGCTAAGGTTTAGCGTTTGCTCAGGTGCAGTCAGTGCCGTGCTCAGCGAAAATGTATACGTCTTACCTTGTGCTGTTGGTACCGTGTTATTTGGGGT
>NZ_JBFRNX010000045.1:0-983 GCF_041471165.1 Shewanella sp. 10N.261.52.F9 | reverse complement strand
GATTTCGCACAGATCGATAACGCTCCAGAAGAGCGTGAGCGCGGTATTACAATTAATACTTCTCACATCGAGTACGATACTCCATCACGTCACTACGCACACGTAGACTGTCCAGGTCACGCGGATTATGTTAAAAACATGATCACTGGTGCTGCACAGATGGACGGCGCTATCCTAGTAGTAGCTTCTACAGATGGTCCAATGCCACAAACACGTGAGCACATCCTGCTTTCACGTCAGGTTGGTGTTCCATTCATCATCGTATTCATGAACAAGTGTGACATGGTAGATGACGAAGAACTTCTAGAACTAGTAGAAATGGAAGTTCGTGAACTTCTATCTGAGTACGACTTCCCAGGTGATGACCTACCAGTTATCCAGGGTTCTGCTCTTAAAGCGCTTGAAGGCGAGCCAGAGTGGGAAGCTAAGATTCTTGAACTAGCTGAAGCTCTAGACACATACATCCCTGAGCCAGAGCGTGCTATCGATGGTGCATTCATTCTTCCAATCGAAGATGTTTTCTCAATCGCTGGTCGTGGTACTGTTGTTACTGGTCGTGTAGAGCGCGGTATCATCAAAGTTGGTGAAGAAGTAGAAATCGTTGGTATCAAAGATACAACTAAGTCTACTTGTACTGGTGTTGAAATGTTCCGTAAGCTTCTTGACGAAGGTCGTGCTGGCGAGAACTGTGGTGTTCTTCTACGTGGTATCAAGCGTGAAGAAGTAGAACGTGGCCAAGTACTAGCTGCTCCAGGTTCAATCACTCCACACACTACTTTCAAGTCAGAAATCTATGTTCTGTCTAAAGAAGAAGGTGGACGTCACACTCCATTCTTCAAAGGCTACCGTCCACAGTTCTACTTCCGTACAACTGACGTAACCGGTACTATCGAATTGCCAGAAGGCGTAGAGATGGTAATGCCTGGTGACAACGTAGCTATGACTGTTACTCTAATCTGCCCAATCGCGATGGACGAAGGTTT
>NZ_JBFRNX010000044.1:0-41197 GCF_041471165.1 Shewanella sp. 10N.261.52.F9 | reverse complement strand
ACGTCAGCCCGGTGAATGATGCCCCAGAATTCCGCTCCGGAAGTGATGTTGCTGGCGATGATGCCAATGACGATAGTTACAATTTTGGCAGTATCAATGAAGGAGCTACCGCAGGAACAGTTGTAGGCACAGTGGTTGCAGATGATCCTGACAGTGGTGATAGGCTAACTTATAGTTTTGCGGGTGGCTCTCTCACCGATGGTGTATTTACGATTGATGCCGATTCTGGCGAGATAACGCTTAATAAAGAGATCGATGATGCAGATCTAGGATCTTTTACTCTAAATGTTGTTGTAACTGATACTACTGGATTAACAGATACTGCAACTGTAGCAATTGAGCTGGCAAATGTTAATGAACCTCCGATTGCTACAGATGACTACTTTGGAGTTGGACTAAGTGGTTCTTATTACAGCTACAACGATAGTACTGATGGCGGCAACTTATCTTCTGTAACACAGGTTAGAAATTTCATTAATAACAATGAAGCCAATGCAACCTTCTTTGCTACGACCCTAAATTATGCTTGGGGTAATGGAAACTTAGGTACAGGTAATAGTCTGCAACAATTCTTGGGTGATGACGCTACAAGCTTAAGCAATGATCCAGGGAATAGCTCTGATGCCATCTTACACATGGAAGGTTCTGTTCAATTAGATGCTGGAACCTACGGCTTAAAAGTAACTGCAGATGACGGTTATTCTGTAATGATTGATGGTGTTGTCGTAGCTGAAGTATCAAGAAACCAATCTTCTAGTACTCGAGTACCCGGCGATGACGGGCATATCTACTTTGATATCGATGAATCTGGCGCTCACTCAATAGAAGTTATTTATTGGGATCAAGGTGGTGCTTATCAACTAAATATCGAATTGGGCGAATTTGATAGTAATAATCAACAAATTGGTGATTACACTCCGCTTGGAGATCAGATAATTGCCAATGGTGTTGCCGTATTTGAGGATACGCCATTCACCTTCACTGCTGATTCAATTCTTGCCAATGATACCGATCCTGATGGTGATATACTGTCAATCATAGCTGTAGGCAATCCACAAAATGGTACGGTAGAGCTAGATATTGAAGGCAATGTTGTATTTACACCCGACGCAGGTTTTACCGGCTCAGCTAGCTACGAATATACCGTCCAAGATGCTGATGGCCTGACTGATACGGCTACTGTTTATTTTGATGTCATGCCAACACGTGATTACGACTACATGGGCGGTACTGATGGTGACAATATTATTCAAGGTTCAGATGACCATGAGATTATTGTCAGTGATACCAGTGGCTTACAAATTGTTCAAGGTGAAAATTATAATTTAGCCTTTATTCTCGATTCCTCTGGAAGTATGGGCGTAACTGCTGTTGATAATGCAAAAACACAATTAATCGAAGTATTTAAAGTGTTATTAGCGTCAGCATCCGGTCAGCACTCTGGTGTTGTAAATGTAGCCGTTATTGACTTCTCAGGTTCTGCAACTCTTAGCCTATCTTTCAACATAAAAGATCTTGATATAGCTGCTCTAGAAAACAATACAAGTGAGGCATGGAAAGCTATTACAAGTGGAGGGAGCACCAACTACATAGATGCGTTTAGCACAACTAAAGATTGGTTTAATAGCAGCGATATATTAGCCAACCCAGGAAACAATGTTACCTACTTTATCACTGATGGAAAACATAACACTGGCGGCAGTCCAAGCTCGGCATTTGATTTACTAAATGGAGTCTCAGAAGTCGAAGCTGTAGGGATAAAAAACTCTATTAAAGAAAATGATATCAAGGATTATGATAGTGACGGTAATGTGAGGTTTAAAGTTGATGTAAACGATTTAGCCGACATTATTTTAGGTAATGAAACCGCATTAGAGCCAGGGAATGACAAAGCGTTTGGCGATGCAGGCAATGACATTTTGTTCGGAGATCTCGTTCAGTTCACTGACGGTTCAACTACAGTTCAAGGTCTATCAGCACTTAAGGCTATTGTAGCGAAAGAAAGCAATGTCGATGAGAACAGTCTCTCAATGCAAGATATCCATCAGTTCATTTCAGACAACCCTTCTGTTTTTGATACTGCAACCGACGCGGATGGCAATGACACACTCGAAGGTGGTGAAGGTAATGACACTCTCTTCGGTCAAGGAGGTAATGACATACTAATTGGCGGAATGGGAGAAGACACCTTAATCGGTGGTCTAGGCGATGACACGCTAACTGGTGGCACTGGAGCCGATACATTTATTTGGACTAAAAATTCAGTAGATAGCAACGACGACATAACAGATACCATTACAGATTTCGATCTTGCTGAAGATAAGCTTGATTTAAGTGACATTCTGCAAGGTGACTCGATAAGTGATTTAGCGCCTTTAATCAGCTTTAGTGTTAATGGCGGCTCTACCACAATCAATATTGATACCAATCAAGATGGTAACTTTGATCAACACATCACTCTAGATGGCATCAACTTAGAAACTGAATACGGTGGCTCTGAATCCGAAATAATATCTGGTTTATTAGGCAACAATGGCGACGGTCCACTTATTGTTGGTACTTCAACAGGTGATCCTGTTACCCAATCGGTCAATGGACCAGATCCACTGGACGATCCATTTAGTCCCGTTGGTTTTGATCATATACCTTAAACGAAAGAAGCAAATAATGGCCTGTGGCAAAACAGGCCGCTATGACCGATACTTCAATAATAATAGATAATAAAATCTTAAGGATAAGTACCTAAAGTGTCTGCTTCTGATCCTAATAGCACAGAGCAGTGGACGATTTCGGCCTCACAACGAGTCATTGTCGATCCTCTGTTAGACAGCTTAGTTCTGCTCACCGAGCATTTCGGTAGCCCCTGTTCCAGTGACTCATTGGCTGCAGGCCTGCCAATGCAAGGTAACGTATTAACGCCTGAGCTATTACCGCAGGCAGCAAATAGAGCTGGACTTGCAGCCAAGTTATCTCGCAAAGGTTTAGACGAAATATCGGCGATTATGTTGCCGTGTATTTTGCTACTTAAAGATAAGAAAGCCTGTTTACTTCGCGAACTTGATATAGAAAAAGACCGTGCTGTTATCCAATTACCAGAAACGGGTGGCAAAGAAACCCTATCCATTGAAGATCTAGAAGCACTGTATGTCGGCTATCTATTTTTAGTTAAGCAAGAATACCGCGGAGACATGGGCCTAGATGTTCATCTGCATGACAGTAAAGTTCACTGGTTATGGCAAACCGTAAAAGACTCTGCACCAATTTATCGAGACGCACTTATCGCGTCAGTGCTAGTTAACTTATTTGCTTTAGTATCACCACTATTTATCATGAATGTGTACGATAAAGTGGTTCCCAACCTAGCATTTGACTCATTATGGGTATTGGCGATTGGTGCTGGTATCGCTTACATCTTTGACTTAATTATGCGCCAATTGAGAAGCTACTTAATTGATGTGGCAGGCAAAAAAGTCGACATCATAGTCTCTTCTCGACTATTCGCAAAAGCAATTGGTATCCCTTTAGAAAAACGCTCGCCTAGCGTTGGTGGTATGGCTAAGCAGCTTGGCGAGTTTGACAGTATTCGCGACATACTAACTTCGGCGACCATAACTACTCTAGTTGACTTACCCTTTGCGTTATTCTTCCTGACCATCATCTATATCGTTGCAGGTGATCTCGCAATTATTCCGCTATTAGGTAGCATAATTATTATTACTTACACATTGATTATGCAGCCAAAGCTTAAGGCTGCCATTGATGAAAGTAATAAGTTTTCAGGACTTAAACACGGCCATCTTATTGAATCATTAGCTTCAATTGAGTCAATTAAATCTAGTGGAGCTGAAGGACTCGTACAAAAAAGCTGGCAGCAGATGATAGGCCACACTGCAAATTGGCAGCTTAAATGTAAAAAAATCACAACATCGGTGACTAATGTGGCCACTTTTGTGGTGCAAACTTCAGTGATTTTTGTTGTGATTTTAGGCGTCTACCGTGTATCGGAAAATGAAATTTCTATGGGTGGAATTATCGCAGCGGTGATCTTATCTAGCCGTGCGATTTCACCGATGGCACAGCTAGCAGGCTTAATGACTCGCGGGAACCAAACCGCGAGTGCACTACGACAACTTGATGAATTAATGACTCAAGAAGATGAGTTTGAAAACAAAGGCCACTTAGTCAGTCGCCAGCGCCTTTTAGGCCAAATTAGTGCGCATCATGTAGGTTTTAGTTATTCCGGTTCTGAGCGTCCAATTCTGCATCCATTATCGATGAATATTGATCCCGGAGAGCGAATAGCAATTATTGGACGCAATGGTTCAGGTAAAAGCACACTAGCAAAACTTCTCGTTGGGTTGTTTCAACCTACTAAAGGTAGCCTGACTTATGACGGCCTAGATTCTGCACAGATCCACCCAAGCGATCTAAGGCGGAACTTTGGTTATTTGCCGCAAGATATCACCCTATTCCACGGCACAATCCGTGACAATATTCTATTTGGGACCCGCCAAGTTACCGAACACCAGCTCATTAGGGCTGTTCAATTGTCTGGCGTTAATCTGTTTACCAATTTAGAAACCGAAGGTCTAGATCAACAAGTTGGTGAGGGTGGTCGTGAGCTATCTCGTGGTCAACGACAAACGATTGCCCTTGCTCGCGCGACACTAAATGACCCTCCGGTTTTATTAATGGATGAACCAACGGCAAGTTTAGATGCTCGTGCAGAAAAGCAATTTATCAATGCGATGCACAACGTCAGCAAGGATAGAACTTTGCTGCTTATCACTCACAAGATGCATCTTCTTAATCTAGTTGACCGAATTATTGTGCTCGATAGAGGCCATATTGTGGCTGACGGCCCTAAAGCTGAAGTGCTTAAAAAGCTCAATGATGGCTTATTAGCTGGAGCGGCGAAAAAATGAGTAAACATCTAACAACCCATGACTTAGAAATGGTCGATGACGTTTATGGCGCAATGATGACCGATGCACCAGCTAGTCATAGGTTAACCATTTGGGCATTAGCTGCGCTAGCCATTACCTTTGTTCTTTGGGCTTACTTTGCAGAACTCGATCAAGTAACAACCGGAATGGGAAAAGTCATCCCCTCCTCTCAAGTGCAAGTCATTCAAAGTTTGGATGGTGGTATTTTACAAGATATGTATGTGCAAGAGGGTTTGATTGTCACTAAAGGTCAGCCATTAGCTCGAATTGACGCTACACGATTTCAGTCTGACTTTGCTCAACAAGAGCAAGAGGTTAATAGCTTGCTTGCCAATGTTATTCGACTGCAAACCGAACTCAATAGCATCACTATTTCTGGCATCAGTAATGATTGGCGAGAACAGGTAAAAATCTCTCCTCAGACACTAATCTTTCCGGCAAGTCTTGAAGACAGCGAGCCAGAGCTAACTCGACGTCAACGTGAAGAATACGTTGGTAGACTCGACAACCTTAGTAATCAGCTTGAAATCCAAGCTAGGCAGATCCAACAGCGAAATCAAGAGATCCAAGAACTCGCGTCTAAGATTAAAACCTTAACAACTAGCTTTCAACTGGTCTCAAGAGAACTTGAACTTACTCGCCCGTTAGCACAAAAAGGTATTGTTCCTGAGGTTGAATTATTAAAACTACAGCGCGTAGTTAACGATATTCAAGGAGAGTTAGCCTCACTTCGCTTGCTCCGCCCTAAAGTCAAATCAACCATGGATGAAGCCATTTTAAAACGTCGTGAATCAGTATTAATTTATGCAGCCGACAGCCGAGCCCAGCTCAATGAAATGCAAACCAAGCTATCACGCATGAACGAAGCTCAAGTAGGCGCACAAGATAAAGTAAGCAAGGCGGAAATTGTCTCACCGGTTAACGGAACGGTTAAAACAGTTCATATTAATACCCTAGGCGGTGTAGTCCAGCCAGGGGTGGATATTATTGAAATCGTCCCATCTGAAGACAAATTATTGATTGAAACCAAAATCATTCCTAAGGATATCGCCTTCTTACACCCAGGGTTACCAGCTGTAGTAAAAGTTACCGCTTATGACTTCACTCGCTATGGAGGTCTTAATGGCACGGTCGAGCATATCAGTGCCGATACTAGCCAAGATGAAGAGGGTAACAGTTTTTATATCGTAAAAGTTAGAACTGAATTTTCTAGCTTAACCAAGGACGACGGCACTGAAATGCCAATCATACCAGGGATGTTAACCTCCGTTGATGTGATTACAGGGCAAAGATCCGTTTTAGAGTACATACTTAATCCAATATTACGGGCAAAAGACACCGCGCTCAGAGAGCGCTAGTCCCGAAAACGACCAGGAGGGGTAAACATGGGTAGTAGCAAAATACGGCAGCTCAAACGAAGTGCACTAGCACTGACTGTTGGTGCACTGATGATGCCGGCATCTGCTTATAGCCAAACACTAGAGCAAGCCGTTGCACATACTTTGGATACTAATCCAGAAATTAGGATTGCATTTAACCGCTTCAAAGCACGTGAAGAGCAAGTCAACCAAGCAGTTGCAGGCTATATGCCAACGGTTGATATTAGTGCGGGTTATGGTTGGGAACAAACCAATAGCCCCTCCACTCGCCGCCGTGTCGTCAACGGTGTTGGCCAAGGTGAAGTCGACGATGATGGCGTAATCGAGCTTGAACGTGGTGAAGCTGGGTTTAGTATTAAACAAATGCTATTTGACGGCTTCTATACCAGCAGTGAAGTGGATAGATATAGTTTTGAAGCCAGTGCAGAGCAGTGGGCACTATTTGCCGCAGCTGAAGATATGGCCTTAGATGTCGTCAATGTGTATATCAACTACATCCGTAGTGAACAAGTACTCACGTTGGCGGAAAAGAACCTTGAAAGCCATAAAGATATCTATGAGCAAATCAAACAGCGGACAGATTCAGGTTTAGGATCGACTGCAGATTTATCGCAAATAACAGGTCGTTTAGCACGGGCCAATGCAAACGTTATTTCAGCACGTAACAATTTTTATGATGCTAAATCGCAGTTTGTCCGCATAGTAGAGCAACAACCTGAAGATATGATTGTGCCAGTTCCTGATGCCGATATGCTGCCAGCTGATCTTGGGACCAGCATTATTATGGCTCAAGAGAATCATCCGATCCTCAAGTCAGCAGCAAGTGATATCAATGCTGCGAAAAATGAAAGAGATTCCGCTCAATCAAATTATTACCCTAAAGTTACCTTAGAGCTTGATGGTAACTGGAATAATAATCTTGATGGTGAAGATGGAATTTCTGGTAGTGGAACATTTCAACGTGATGTAGGCGGTCATAATAATGACCTCGTCGCTATGGTGCGAATGAAGTACAACTTATTTGCCGGTGGCCGCGATCTCGCACGAGAAAAGGAAGCAGCCTACAAAGTTGGCGAAGCCAAAGAGATCCGCCAAAGAGCACATAGACAAGTAGTAGAAGGTGCAAATTTAGCTTGGAATGCTTACGAGCTACTTACGCCACAAAAAATGTATATCCGTGATCATGTTATTGCAGCAAAAGACACTCAAGTTGCCTATAGCCAGCAATTTAACTTAGGCCAACGTACATTACTGGATTTACTTGATACTGAAAATGAGCTGTTTGAAGCCAGAAAAGATTATTTAGAATCTGAATATGATGAGATTATTGCTCAATACAGAGTACTCAATGCAACTGGGCAATTACTTAATTCATTACGCGTAACTAGACCTGACGTTTGGCAAGGCGAAAGAGACTATGAAGGAGGAGTCCCACAATGAAAATCTTATTAATTCTATTAGGTATCATCACACTGGGTGGCTGCTCAATGCGTGACATAGCCACAATGGATGAACCTACGGTACAAGTTAACGATCTTAGCGATATCGATCATGACGGTGTTATCGTTGCTAGAGAGCGTTGTAATGAAACAGCTTTAGGTGCAACTATCGACAATTATGGTTGTGGTAAAATTAAACCGATTAATGAGCGTCAAGAGCTTAAAATTCTGTTCGCGAATGACTCTTACTATATCGACCCTATGTATTACTCTCAGGTAGAGGTCATTGCTGTATTTATGAAAGAGTTCCCAAATACAGATGCCGTCATTGAAGGACATTGTAGTAAAACGGGTAGCCATGAGCATAATCAGGTTTTATCGCAAAACCGTGCTAATGCCGTCAGTTCTTTACTATCAGAGCGTTTTGGTATTGATTCAAATAGGCTCAGTGCTATAGGTTATAGCTTCGATCGCCCAATTGACCCGACTCATACCGCTGCAGCTCACAAGGTAAACCGTAGGGTGATTGCAGAATTAACCGGAGACGATACCACTGCTGATATGAAGTGGCACATCTATACGGTAGACGAAGAAGTTAAATAGGAGTTTTAATAGAGCATCATGGTTGGCAGGCTTTATCCATTAAAAAAATTAAAAAAAGTCTGCCAATTCAAATTGACGGTGTTAACTCTGTCTGTCTTTTGTCTTTATGCTGCTCCGGTAAAAAAACTCGATTCAGCCCTAATAACCCAAACAATTGAGTCACAGTATGGTGAACGTGCGGGTAAAAGAATTAGGGCTTGGTTTAAAATTTTAGATGAAGCGAAGGATTTGCAAGATAGCGATAAAATTCTAATGGTTAATAATTTTTTTAACCTATTTCATTTTGTCGACGATATAAAACTTTGGGGAAATAAAAATTACTGGGCAACGCCCATGGAGTTTATAGGCGTTAGTGGTGGCGACTGCGAAGACTTTTCAATTGCCAAATACTTTACCCTACTCCAGCTTGGCGTTTCAGAAGACAAGTTAAGAATTACTATGGTTAAAGCAACCAGTGTAAATCAATACCATATGGTACTTGCCTATTATGAAACACCAGCCTCTATCCCTCTAGTTTTAGATAATCTTGATAAACAAATAAAGCCCGCGACTCAAAGAACCGATCTGTTGCCTGTTTATAGCTTTAACGGTCGACAATTGTGGTTAAACAAAGAAAAAGGACGCGGTGTGTTAGCAGGCTCCTCGTCTAAATTAGCGAAATGGAATGACCTAAAAGATCGCTTGGGTGTAGAGCGACTTAATCAACCCAAGATAAAACTGGAGTAGTTAACAAGATGACACTGTTTCGACAGATATACACACTACTGTTTGCGCTATTTTTACTGGTGGTTGCAAGTTTGGGTTATGTTCAGTTTACTGAAACTCAAAACTTCCTCACAAAGCAGATGGAGTCTGATCTCAATAATACCAGTCACTCTTTAGGGATTATGCTGGTTCCTGATCTCGAAGCCGGAGACATTGTTGGCGCCGAAACCCTGATAAATGTCATTTTTGAAGGTGGCTATTATCAACAAGTAAAGCTCACCTGGCTCGTCGATGGCAAGCAGCAGGTTTGGCAAAATCCTGTAACTATTGAAGGTGTACCACAATGGTTTATCGACCTAGGTTTATTTAAAACCATCAAACGCGAAAGCACTATCACCTCTGGCTGGATCCAATTAGCACGTCTTGAAATCACCGCTCATCCAGGGTTTGGTTACCACGAGTTGTGGCGCACAATGACTAACGCGATTACCGTATTTTCAATTCTATTTCTTATCGCCATTATCTTTGCTCGCTTAGGCTTAACATGGATATTAAAACCTTTGCACGAAATAGCCGAGCACGCCAAAGAAGTTGCTAATCGAAAGTTTGGCCCAGACATGAAAGTGCCAAAAACTGTTGAGTTAAAATCAGTTGTTCTTGCTTTCAATAGCATGTCAGATCAGCTTAAGCAGATATTTAACTCTCTCGATGAAGAGGTCGGTGAATTAAGAAAGAAAAACTTAGTCGACCAAGTGTCTGGCCTGCCTAATCGCCAATATATGATGGGGCATTTAAACAGTTGGTTAAGCGAACCTAAAAGCGGTGCGCTTATGATGGCTAAGTTTGATTGGCTTGAAGAGGTTCATAGCAAATATGGTTATCAAGTGCGCGACGAAACCATAAAATTACTCGCAGATAAAATGCAACAACATTTAGATGGGGTAACAACATCTGTTATCGCAAGGATCTCAGCTTATGAATTTGCTTTTCTTGTCACTAATTCAGAACATGAGCAAACAAGTAAGTATCTGCAAACACTGATCCGTACTATCAATCAAGAAGTATCAAAAGCTGGCTGTAAGCCCAATGAGCACTTTGCTATCGGTATTGCCGAACGCACAGGGCAAATGTCGGTGACCGATATTCTCGCGCAAGCTGACAACGCTCTGCAGAAATCTATTCAAGATAATAATGTTTTCCACTGGTTTGAAAGCAATGAAAAACAATTGTTCACCAGAGAGCAATGGCGTGAACATTTAAGTACTGCAATAACTGACGGTGAGTTTAAATTTAAGTGGCAACCGATATTGCTTAACGGAGCTAACTCTATTTTACAAAGAGAGCTTTATTGTCAGTTATCTATTCACGGAAAAATGGTACAAGCAGGCCAGTTCATGCCATATGTCGAGTTGCTTTCACTGGGAACATTGCTAGATAAATGCCTCATTGAAAGTATTCATAACAAAAAGCTCCTCGAAAGAAACTTTGAGCCTATCGCTGTGAATTTGACCTTCCAAAGTATGGGCGATCCAGAATTCCACCAATGGTTAAACAAATTCTTGCGCTCATCACCGCTAAGAGAACGGATCTGTTTCGATATCCCTGAAGCGGCAGTTTATAGCGCACCAGAGTCCTGTGAGGCGCTCTGTGCTGTCATTAGAGACAACGGCTCCCATTTTGGTATCGACCATTTCGGTCGTCAGTTTGGTTCTATGTCGTATTTACAAAACCTACGCCCAAGCTACGTTAAACTTGATCAATCTTTCGCTTATTATGACGAAAGTGAGCACAGTAGCGAGCTTTGTCGAGCTCTAATAAATGTGGCTAAAGGCTTAGATATTGAAGTGATTGTGACGGGTATTGAAGAGAACGAGCAGCTAAAACGTTTTGTTCCATTAAAAACGAATGCCTATATGGGTTATATCTCACCGCCAACACCTGTGGAGTAACCGCAAACGGATAAAGGCCTCTCATTTCTCAAGAGGCTTTTTGAAAAGTATTCGCCATGGTTCCATAAAAAGAGAGGATTCGAATCCTTTGCCGGTTTTTAAATACAAAAAAGCGTTTCGATTACTCGAAAGGCTTCATGTAAAAGTGGTCGGCTATGGTTTCATAAAAGAGAGGATTCGAATCCTTTGCCGGTTTTTAAATACAAAAAAGCCTTTCGATTACTCGAAAGACTTAATGTAAAAGTGGTCGCATGACAAAAGAGTGAGGATTCAAGCTCTTTCCCAGCAAATATAAACGAAAAAAGCCTCTTGATTTCTCAAGAGGCTTTTCGAAAAGTGGTCGGCCATGGTTTCATAAAAAGAGAGGATTCGAATCCTTTGCCAATTTTTAGGTACAAAAAAGCCTCTAGATTTCTCTAGAGGCTTCATGTAAAAGTGGTCGGTGATAGAGGATTCGAACCTCTGACCCTCTGGTCCCAAACCAGATGCGCTACCGGGCTGCGCTAATCACCGAAAATCTTTTGTCTTACTTAACTTGCTAAATATCGAGTAAACTCGTTATTTATAAATGTGGTCGGTGATAGAGGATTCGAACCTCTGACCCTCTGGTCCCAAACCAGATGCGCTACCGGGCTGCGCTAATCACCGAAACAATTTAAAGCGTTAGGAAAATGGGGTGACTGATGGGGTTCGAACCCACGACAACCGGAATCACAATCCGGGACTCTACCAACTGAGCTACAATCACCACTGATATTTCCTACTAACAAGTCTCGTTTCCATTCTGGTGCACCCAGAAGGATTCGAACCCTCGGCCTCACCCTCCGGAGGGGTGCGCTCTATCCAGCTGAGCTATGGGTGCCTTGCCTTGTTAGCGGGGCATATATTAGGTCCAAATCGCCTCGCCGTCTACACTTGTTTTGCTTTTTTTACAGGTTTTATGTGCGTTCGCTCAAGATTTGAGTGATTTGTACATTATTTTGTCACTGCGCGTCAAAATAATGACTTGGATGGCACCTGTTTTCGTGTTATCAATAAGGATTAGTCCAAATCCTAATCAAATTAGAATAATAGCGATTGGCGGAACGGCATGTTTAGGGAAGAACCAACTCAGTCAAAATCAACACTGAGGCTACACAAAAGGATTTCTCGCTTAAAAGCGTTAGCGCTGAAATATAAACGAGCAGAAATTACTCAGAATGCTCTGTTAGATATTTCTAACTTTGCAGCAAGTGTAACCACGCCTCAAGAATTCTATTCATCATTGCATCAATCCATCAATGAACTGATCCCGGCTGACAATTTTTTTATCGCTACGCTCAACTCTACTAACGGTAAAATCGAAGTCCCTTTTTTTCTAGATGAAAAAGATTCTCACCCTAACGACTTTTACCCCGACGAAGACTTATCTGACACCTTATATAGTGGTCTAACCGGTTATGTGCTCAAGACAGAGCAGGCGCTGATCTGTAACGATGACACCTATCGTGAGCTAGTTGCATCTAAAGCGATTACGCTGAGAGGAAGTAGTTGCCATCAGTGGATTGGTACCCCTATCAAAAATGCTGATGCCACAATCGGTGTATTGGTGGTGCAAAGCTATAGCCCTAACATTGTCTATACTGAAGTTGAAATAGAGCTAATGAACTTTATTAGCCACCATATAGCAGGCGTTATCCAGCGTCTTGAAAATCAAGAACAGTTAGAGCATGCAATTGACACCCGCACTAAAGAGCTAAGTATTGCCTACAATAAACTTAAGCAAGAGGTCTACGAACGACGTCGCGCAGAGCGTTTGCAGAAATCCCTATTCGAAATAGCAGACTTAGCTAATGCCAATATCGACAGCCAGCAATTTTACACTGAGATTCATCGCGTCATTAGCCACTTGTTACCCGTTAATAACTGTTTTATTTCATTGTTAGATGAGCAAAAGAAAACGTTAACGTTCCCTTATTTCGTTTCTCAGTTTGACCAGCCTTCACCAAAGTCTCGCACACTAGGTGATGGCTTAACTGAATACATCCTTCTCAACCATAAACCAAGGTTACTTAATAAGCAGGATATTAACTCCCTTATCGACTCTGGCGAGCTTTATAGTATCAATCCAGAGCTTAATGATACCAAAGAGATCCATCAATGGATTGCTGTGCCGCTGTTTATCCACGGTAAGGTTTGTGGCGCATTGACTATTTACAGCTACAGCTTTAGCCAGAACTACCAAGAAAAAGACCTAGAGCTACTAACGTTTGTCTCGCAGCATATTGCTACCGCAATAGAAAAGAAACTCTCAGCAGAATCCCTTAAGCTTAGCTACGAGCAATTAGAAGATAAAGTTAATCAACGCACCCGAGCACTAGAAATTGTAAACAGTGATTTAGAGAAAGAAATTAACCAACGTAAACGCATTGAGCGCCAATTAGTTCATGATGCTAAGCATGATAATTTAACCGGCCTACCTAACCGTTCGATGTTTATGGAGCGACTCACTCAGGCAATTAAGCATGTACGCAGGCATACCCTAGAGCGATTTGCCGTACTCTTTATTGATATGGATAGGTTTAAGTTACTCAACGATACCTTAGGTCACTTAGAAGGTGACCGCTTTCTTATTGAAACCGCCAAACGACTAAATCTCTGTATTCGTAGTAATGACATGCTAGCTCGTTTAGGAGGGGATGAGTTTGTTATTTTGCTCGACTCAATTAGTGACTCTCAAGATGCTGAGGATGTTGCAGAAAGAGTATTAGCAGAGCTCTCACGCTCCTATCAATTGGTTAATCAGCAATTTAATTCCAGCGGTAGTATTGGGATTGCTATGAGCGGCCAAAGCCATTCTGATACTAGTGAGTCTATTTTACGAGATGCTGATACGGCCATGTATCAAGCAAAATCACAAGGCAAAGGCTGTTACGTAATATTTGACTATGCGGCTAACAAGCAGCAAATTACCGATATAAAACTCGAAAACGAGCTGAAAAACGCAATCAAAAATAAGCAGCTACAACTAAGCTACTTGCCTATTATGCAGCTCAACACCAGTGTGATAGTTGCATTTGAACCTAGGTTATTTTGGCACCATCCAACACTCGGAAAAATCAAGCAAGCACAGATCAATAATATTGCAGAGCATTGCAATATGGTGATTGAGTTGGATAACTACTTGCTAGATTTTGTTGATAGTCATTTCAGCTCTATGCAGAAAGAATATGGCAAGCAAGTACAGTTACAGGTTTCAGTATCAAGTCAGCACCTAAATCATAAATACGCAGTAAGAGCCCTTAAAAATAGGCTTAAACAGTGCCGGCTCGACAAGAGTAAGTTAACAGTGTTTTTTGATGAAAAAGCCTTTGTGCAAAATGCCAATAATCACATTAGTGCATTTGAGAGCCTAAAGCCTCTTAATATCAATCTTGGTATTGAAGCCTACGGTAGCGCACACAGTGCCATCAGTAGCTTAACTTTTTTACCAATTAACGCATTAAAACTGGATTCAAGCTACTGTGCTCATTTAGAAAACAGCCAACACCTTAAACTAGTTAAAGCTTACTTTAATGCTGCGCAAGCAATGGAGTTAACGGTATTTGCCGTTGGGGTAAACAACGATATGCAAAACCAAATACTTCAACAAGTCGGCTTTGAGTTTGGCCAAGGTATGTCATTAGGTAACGTGGTAGAAGTTACCGCACAGGCTGACTTAAGCCTGAGCAACAACCAGGTATGCGCATAAGCCAGCACTATCAATAACCGATTAAAGAGCCAAGAACTTACGGTACGTTAGCTCTATGCGGGAGGTTATTTATTCTTAAACATATCTCTTAAATTAGCGATATTCGAACGCCCTGATTGCTGCATTTGCTCTGCAGTTTGCGCAGGTTTACGGTTTTCCCAAATCAGATCATCTTGAGGAAGTTCCATCAAGAAGCGGCTTGGTTCACAGCGAATCGTTTCACCAAATTGGCGACGCTCGCGACAAATAACAAACCACAACTCTTTTTGCGCACGAGTGATCCCCACATACGCTAAGCGACGCTCTTCATCGACATTATCTTCATCAATACTACTTTGATGTGGCAAGATCCTCTCTTCTGCTCCCACCATAAAGACGTACGGGAACTCCAAGCCTTTAGACGCATGTAAAGTCATCAATTGGACTTGATCGCCGCCCTCGTCTTCACTGTTACGCTCCATCATGTCGCGCAGCGTTAAACGAGTTACAACCTCAGGTAATGTCATCCCTTCATCAAGATCATCGCCTTGCAGCATTTCAGTAACCCAACGATACAGCTCTGAAATGTTTTTCATACGCATTTCTGCCGCTTTCGCGCTAGTACTGGTCTCATACAGGTAATCTTCGTAGTTAATTTTACGAATTAACTGCTTCACCGCATCAACAGGATCACCTCGTTCTGCCAAATCCCCTGTTTCAACGACAAAGCGGCCAAAATGATACAAGCTAGACATCGCAGCAGGCGGCAGCTCATGGTTCAAATCTGCTTCAAAGATCGCGGCAAACATAGAGATCTGCTTCTTGTTAGCAAAGTTGCCTAAGCGCTCAAGTGTTGCAGGACCAATACCACGCTTGGGTAAGTTAACAATGCGCAAAAAGGCATTATCGTCATCAGGGTTCACGATTAAGCGTAGGTAAGCCATGATGTCTTTAATTTCAGCGCGACCGAAGAAAGATGTGCCACCACTTAGCTTATAAGGAATACGGTTAGTCATTAGCGCACGTTCAAGCAAACGAGACTGATGGTTACCGCGGTATAGAATTGCGTAATCGCCAAAGGAAGTTTTACCCACAAACTTATGGCGGATCATTTCAGCTACTACTCGTTCGGCTTCTTGCTCTTCATTGGCAGCAATAAGCACTCTTATAGGCTCACCATAAGCGAGTTCACTGAATAGTGCCTTTTCATAAACGTGAGGGTTATTGGCAATCAAGATGTTTGCCGCCCTCAAGATACGCTGGCTAGAGCGATAATTCTGCTCTAGCTTAATCAATTTCAATCTAGGGAAATCTTTACCCAGTAACACTAAATTTTGCGGTTTTGCACCACGCCATGAGTAGATAGATTGGTCGTCATCACCTACCACAGTAAAGCGCGCACGCTCTCCCACCAGCAATTTAACCATTTCATATTGGCTAGTGTTGGTATCTTGATACTCATCCACCAGCATATATTGAATACGGGTTTGCCAGCGAGTTCTTACCTCTTCATTCTGTCTTAGCAATAAAGTCGGCAGTAGAATCAAGTCATCAAAATCAAGCGCATTATAGGCTTTCATATGCTGCGCATAGCGCTGGTACAATAGCGCAAACAACTGCTGCTGTTCATCTTTAGCAATTTTGCGCGCCTGCTCAGGAATAACCAGGTCGCCCTTCCAGTTTGAAATGGTCGTTGCTAGCAGCCTTAATAGATCTTTATCTTCATCAAGCTCATCTTGGGTAAGCTCTTTTAATAAAGCCAAGGTGTCTTGATCATCAAATAGCGAAAAACCCGCTTTTAAGCCAACCACCTTATGCTCACGCTTAATGATCTCAAGTCCTAAAGTATGGAAAGTTGAAATCCATAATCCACGTGCTTCTTTACGCCCCATAGACTGAGACACACGTTCTTTCATCTCGCGTGCCGCTTTATTGGTAAATGTTACAGCGGCAATATTACGTGCCTTATAGCCACATTTTTCCACCAGATACGCAATTTTATTAATAATTACTCTGGTCTTGCCACTACCTGCGCCAGCAAGTACTAAGCAAGGACCGCTAACATAGTGCACGGCATCATTTTGTCCGGGATTGAGCTTCATGGATACGTTAAAACCAAGATATTGAGGAAGGTGCTAAAACAGGAATGATAGCAGAAAGCCTTAACTAAGCGGAAAAGTTATCGACAATATCTCTTACTCAAAAATTTACAGCTATATTTATCCATAGTTCAATCATCTACTTAGCTACTATGTCCCGAAGTTTTTTCGTACAGCTACTTGCTAACATTTAATCCTAACACTAAACTAGTGAATGAACGTTCATTCACTTTTGAGTCTATTATGCGCAATAAACACGATCGCATTCTTCGTGCTGCAGAGAAAATTATCGCCGCTGGCGGAATACAAGGTTTATCAATGCAGCAGGTTGCCAAAGAGGCTGAAGTCGCAGCTGGCACTATTTACCGTTACTTTAAAGATAAAGATGAACTTGTCTTAGAGCTTAGAAAAGATGTCTTAGCTCATGTTGCTGCTTCGGTATTAGCCGATCATGACGTCGGTACACTTGAGCAAAGATTCAAAAGAATTTGGATGAAAATGCATGACTTTGGTAAACAAAGATCACCGACCAATTTAAGTTATGAGCAATACGCTCACCTACCTGAAAGTAATACCGAAGAGATCCGTGCGATCGAAATGAAGCTCTTCGAGCCATTACACCGGCTATTTGAACAAGGGCTAGAACAAAAACTGATTCAGCCTCTACATCCACGAGCGCTATATGCCATCTCGATGGAGCCAGCAATGGCAATGGCACGAGCAATGAGGCGTGGCCTCGTTGAATACGACCAAAAAGAAATCACACTTGCCTGCGATCTATGCTGGCGAGCCATTTTAATCCCAACTACACAGACCAACTAAAGGAGTTATCAGGACATGAAAAAATGGACCCTGGTGATGATTATCATTGCAGTACTGGCCTTTGGCTCAGTCATCGGTTTTAACCTATTCATCAAAGGAAAAATTGCCGATGCAATTGCCAACATGCCAGAAGCTGTTGCTCCGGTCACAGCAATTGATGTTATAGAAGCCAAATGGCAACCCACTATCAATGCTATTGGATTTGTAGAACCAAACCAAGGCGTCACTATCGCCAACGAGTTAGCAGGTGTAGTTTCAGCTATTCGCTTCGAAAATGGCAGCCCAGTTAACGATGGACAGATGCTTATTGAGCTAGACTCAAAAGTGGAAAAAGCCAACCTTAAGAGCAAGCAAGTACAATTACCGGCAGCGGAGGCTGACTACAAACGCCTGAGTAAGCTCTATAAGCAAAACTCTGTCTCTAAGCAAGATCTCGATAATAGCCAATCTAAGTACTTAGCTTTGATGGCTGACATTGAAAGCTTAAGTGCCACTATTGGTCGTCGTGAGATAAAAGCACCGTTTAAAGGCCTAGTTGGTATTCGTAATGTTAATTTAGGTGAGTACCTTCAAAGCGGCACAGATATCGTTCGCCTTGAAGATATCAGTACCATGAAGATCCGTTTCACTATTCCACAAACTCAGCTGTCTCGTATTGCTACCGGCCAAAAAGTGCACGTATATGTTGATGCTTATCCAACCGAACCGTTTGAAGGTGTTATTTCAGCGATTGAGCCTGCGGTATTTTACCAAAGTGGTTTAATCCAAGTACAAGCACAGATCCCTAATACCGATGCTAAATTACGTAGCGGTATGTTCGCCAAAGTAGACATTCAATTACCTGAGTTAACAGAGCAAGTCGTACTGCCGCAAACGGCAATCAGCTTTACCCTTTACGGTGACTCTGTTTACCTAATTGAAGAGAAAACCGAAAATGGCGAGCAAGTAAAACGCGTTAAACAAATCAACGTAACTGTACTTGAGCGTGATGAACTCAACGCCTTAGTCAGCGGTGATATTAAAGCGGGTGATAGCGTAGTGACCTCAGGACAAGTTCGCTTAAGTAATAACAGTAAAGTCAAAGTGACTGAGGATGATGCATTAACCCCTCCAGCCACATTGCCACAGCTGTAAGCGGAGGGTTAGCCAATGCGCTTTACTGATATATTTATCCGCAGGCCGGTACTTGCCGCCTCAATCAGCTTTCTGATTTTACTACTAGGCTTTTATTCGCTTAAAAGCATGCAAGTACGTGAATATCCAGAGATGACCAACACTGTAGTGACTGTAACCACCAGCTATTACGGTGCTGATTCAAACTTAATTCAAGGCTTTATCACTCAACCTTTAGAGCAAGCCTTAGCCCAAGCTGACAACGTTGACTTTATGACCTCAGACAGCTTTTTGGGTAGCTCTAAAATCTCTGTGTATATGAAGCTTAACACTGATCCTAATGGTGCTTTGGCTGATATTCTGGCGAAGGTAAACTCGGTGCGTTCCCAGCTACCAAAAGAGGCTGAAGACCCAACAGTAGAGATGTCGACAGGTGCGCAAACTTCTGCGCTATACATCTCGTTTTATAGTGATCAAATCAACTCTAGCCAAATCACTGATTACTTAGAGCGTGTGGTTAAACCTGAACTGTTTACTATTGATGGTGTTGCTAAGGTTAACCTATACGGCGGTATCAAGTACGCCATGCGTATATGGTTAGACCCCGCTCGTATGGGAGCTTTTAACCTGTCTGCTACCGATGTAATGAATGTACTGCAGGCGAACAACTATCAATCTGCAGTTGGCCAAACAAACAATACATTTACGCTACTAAACGGTACCGCTGATACTCAAGTTGCAACCGTTGATGAACTTGAGAAACTGGTTATTGGTAGCAAAGACGGCTTAGTGATCCGTTTAGGTGACATAGCCAGCGTTAACTTGGAAAAAAGTCACGATGTTTACCGTGCTCTAGCCGATGGTCAAGAGGCTGTAGTTGTCGGTCTCGATGTTACCCCTACTGCTAACCCACTGATTGTTGCAGCCGATGCGCGAGCAATGATGCCGCAAATTGAACGCAACCTGCCAATCTCAATGAAGGCTCGCGTACTTTATGACTCATCACTGGCTATTGATGAATCAATCAATGAAGTTATTAAGACCATTGGCGAAGCAGCATTAATCGTTATCGTGGTTATCACTCTGTTTCTAGGTTCGTTCCGTGCCGTCATCATTCCAATTGTGACAATTCCACTGTCGCTCATTGGTGTTGCAGTTATCATGCAGATGTTCGGTTTTACCCTTAATCTGATGACACTACTGGCAATGGTACTCGCCATTGGTTTGGTGGTGGATGACGCCATCGTGGTGGTAGAAAACGTCGACAGGCATATCAAGCTAGGTGAAACGCCATTTAGAGCCGCGATTATCGGAACCCGTGAAATCGCGGTACCCGTGATTTCAATGACCATCACACTTGCTGCGGTATACGCGCCTATTGCACTGATGGGTGGTATCACAGGTTCACTGTTTAAAGAGTTTGCCTTAACCCTTGCTGGAGCCGTATTTATCTCTGGTATTGTAGCACTGACTTTGTCACCTATGATGTGCTCAAAAATCCTTAAAGCACACTCAGAGCCAAACCGTTTTGAGCGCGGCGTTGAGAACTTCTTAAACGGATTAACAAGTCGCTATAACCGCATGCTAACAGCCGTGCTCAATAAGCGCCCTGTGGTGATTGGCTTTGCGTTTATCGTATTCGCTTCGCTACCTATCTTATTTAGCTTTATTCCGTCAGAGCTAGCACCAAACGAAGATAAGAGCGTAGTAATGATGATGGGCACAGCGCCCTCTAGTGCTAACCTCGATTATATCCAAGCCAATATGACATTGGTGACAGATATGATCAGCGCTCAACCAGAAGCGGCGGCATCTTTAGCATTCGTCGGTGTGCCTAACGCCAACCAAGCCTTTGGTATTGCGCCACTAGTGCCTTGGAGCGAACGCGACAAGAGCCAAAAGCAGATGCAGGAGTTCTTTGGTAAAGAAGTGAAAAACGTACCTGGCATGGCAGTAACCACCTTCCAAATGCCTGAGCTACCGGGCGCTTCAAGTGGTCTACCTATCCAGTTTGTTATCACTAGCTCAAGTTCATTTGAGAGCTTATTCCAAATTGGTTCAGGCGTACTTGAAAAAGTGCAGCAAAGTCCGCTGTTTGTATACTCAGAGGTGAACTTAAAGTTCGACTCAGGTTCAATGAAGATCCATATTAAGCGTGACGTTGCCGGTGCCTACGGCATCACCATGCAAGATATCGGTCTCACGCTTACCACCATGATGAGTGATGGTTACGTCAACCGTATCAACTTAGACGGTCGCTCGTATGAGGTGATCCCACAAGTTGAACGAGCATTGCGTGCTAACCCTGAAGCGCTAGCGGGTTATTACCTCACCGCAGCTGACGGTCGTTCAATCCCACTGTCAAGTTTAGTGGATGTAGAGATCATCTCAGAGCCACGCTCATTGCCACACTTCAACCAGATGAATGCAATTACCGTAGGTGGCGTTGCAGCGCCAGGCGTTGCCATTGGTGATGCTATTGCCTTCCTTAAGAACATTGGTGATAACGACTTACCTAAAGGCTATAGCTACGATTTCTTAGGTGAAGCGCGTCAATACGTGACTGAAGGCTCAGCACTATATGCCACCTTTGGTTTAGCGTTAGCGATTATCTTCTTAGTTCTTGCTAGCCAATTTGAAAGCCTTAAAGATCCATTAGTGATCTTAGTATCTGTGCCGTTAGCTATCAGTGGTGCTTTAGTTGCCTTAGGTTGGACTCATGTGTTTGGCCTATCGTCGATGAATATCTACACTCAGGTCGGCTTAATAACCTTGGTGGGGCTAATTACTAAGCACGGTATCTTAATGTGTGAAGTCGCCAAAGAAGAGCAGCTGCATAATGCCTTGAGTAAAATGGACGCCATTAAGCATGCTGCGACGATTCGCTTACGTCCAATCTTAATGACCACTGCGGCGATGATAGCGGGTCTTATCCCATTGTTATTTGCTTCTGGAGCAGGCGCTGTTGCGCGCTTTAACATCGGCCTAGTAATCGTGTCAGGTCTAGCAATTGGTACCGTATTCACCTTGTTTGTTCTACCAGTAATTTATACCTACTTGGCAGAAAAACATGAGCCTCTGCCTGTATTTGATGAAGATACTCAAGAGACTAAAGCTTCCCACGCTTAACCTTTAACCCAACCAAAAGCCTGCAGCATTGCAGGCTTTATTATTGCCATTTGATTTATCGAGTTTTGATTCACACTCAACGGTGATTATTTTGGCAATATACCTATGCTCAGGTACAATCAATTAATAACAAGCACTATGCACTTAAGCGGATATAGATAATGATTAACCCGAAGAAAATCGAAGAAGTTGCTAAGCAGTTAAGCGAAAATCTACCTAGCGGATTGAAGCAGTTCGCTGGCGAATTTGAAGAACGTAGCAAGCAGGTACTGCAAAATCAGCTACAAAAATTAGATGTCGTATCTCGCGAAGAGTTTGAAGTGCAGCAGCACGTGTTAATTAAAACCCGTGAGAAACTAGAAGCACTACAAGCGCAAGTAGACGCGCTAGAAGCTAAGTTAAACCAAGCAGGCTAACTTTACTAAGTTAGCTGCCGCGGTTCATGTATTTAAATAGAAAGAGCATCTATTATTAGATGCTCTTTTTGTATTCACAAAATGAAGTATCTCTGAATAGTATTAGTATTAGTCTTCGCTAGCACTACTCTCAAATACTTTAGCAAGCAAAATAATGCTACAAGCCAGCAAAGCTAAGTCTTTCACAATAAACTGACCGCTGCCGGTGAGCATAGCAAAGCCCATACTGGTTTCGTATGCGGGCAGGCTAATCACAAACGTTTGCGTGGCGGCAAACGTCAACGCAGCAATACAGAGCCCCGCAATATAAGCATTTTTAGACCAAGGCAGTAACGCGATACCAGCAACTGCAATCAATTCAATCACACCGATAAAATAAGAGCCGTGCAGCACGCTAAACAAGTCGTAAATCCAGCTAAATAGCGGACTTGTGCGCATCAACCCTTCAATACCATCGGCCTCGTATTGGGTGAATTTCATACCACCTATCCACAACATTACTAGCACGATTCCAGTTAACATCAGCTTCTCAGCTAGCTGGTTAATGGTTTTGTTACCACTATAAAATGAGCTAATGAACAAGGCTAAGCCAACAATACCTAGATATTTAATCAGCCCCTGACCTGCACCAATTGCTGGGAAACCACCTAAACTATCTAGCCAAACCGGGTGGGTAAACATCATCAGTAATGGCAAAGTGGCTAAACCTGCGTACAGGTAAATCAGCACTTGCGCCCAACGCTGTCGCGGCTTCAGCAGGGCAATGACCGTAAGCAATTGTACAAACCCAATAACAACTCCTAGCCAAGGGAGAGCTGGCAAGCCAACCTCCAATAATTGCTGAGAGAAATAGCTTGAGTCGTTTGCTGTAAATCTAGGCATTGCGGTCAGCAATAAAAAGCTCGCTAACAAGATCCGTGCAATCACAATAGTGTTAGCAACGGATAAGTGTTTAAGTATATTAGACATGTAAGGCTCCTATTTTTTGCAGTAGACCCGCAAAAGCAATAATGCCTTTCATTCAATTAAGTATTTTATGAAATAAGATTAATTTACGCTTCATCCACAAGGGCTAGAATGTCACGACTTCAATAGTTAGCCTTGTGGCATAACGAGTCTTCTTCAATAACGGCCTGTATTAAGGCTTTGTATACTGCGTACTGAGGCATTTTTGAATAATTTAAATCCAAACCACCCAACTCTATTTTCGCCTCCACAAACCCATAAACTGATCATCTTGGCTTGGGCGTTACTGTTAATCATCCCTGCCACTATCTATCTAACCGCTAGCAGTTTATTCCCCAGTATTGCCTTAAATACTTGGCTATCTGAAACCCTTTATTGGCTCACCAGTACAGGTACTGCACCTTATGGCATCATCACTGGCTTACTCATTCTCACAGCTTGCTATCGCAGTATGAGTAAAGCACATTTCATAAAGCTAGTATTAGCGGTTTCAATCAGTATGGCGGCCACATTAAGCCTTAATCAATTTTTAAAACCCTACTTTGCCGAGCCTCGCCCCAACGCTGCTCTACTTGAGCAAGAATACCTACTAAATACCCAAGATTTTTATCAGCATGACAAAGCCGAAAAAAGACAAATAATAACAGTTGCCATCAATCAACTTGATATTGCCCGCCCAGATCTGCAGCTTAGCTCTTCAATTAAGCGCCACTGGCAGCATGAAGTCGGTTACGCGTTTCCATCGGGTCACACACTATTTGCAGTCACCTTAGCTCTTGTTGTTGGCTATTACCTATTACTTTCGGGCAATCTAGTTATGCCATTGCTTCTATTATCTTGGGCCATTGCTATGGGCTTTAGCCGCATGTTATTGGGCATGCACTGGCCACAAGATGTCTTAGCATCAACAGCAATTGGTGGTTGTATCGCCTTTAGCAGTATTTATATGACTCAAATATTGTGGGCTAAGGTCAGTAATAAACTCAACATGCCATTAAAAACAGCGTGATCAATCACAGCCATAATATTAACTCAGCAAAATAAACTTTATTAAGACGCTTGCTTGCGCTTGATATTAATTGCGGTATTCTGCCTGCAAACAAAACGGTATTTTGATGAAAAACATGGCTGAATTGCAATTAGATAAGATTGACCTGCATATCCTCAAACTAATGCAGCAACATGGTAAATTGTCTAATCAAGAACTCGCTGAAAAGGTAGGCCTTTCGCCATCTCCTTGCTCTAGACGGGTTAAGTCACTAGAAGAAGCTGGCTATATTGCCGGCTACGCCACCTTGCTCAGTGCAGAACATTTCGATCTAGCGCTCACTGCCTATATTCAAGTGCGATTAGAAAAGCACTCAACAGATATCCTTGATGCCTTTGAGGAGAAAATCAGCAGTTACGATGAAGTACAAGAATGTTGCCTGCTCACTGGTAGCGATGCCGATTACCAAATAAAAGTACTGGTGACCGACATGAAGCACTTTAAAGTGTTCCTGCTCGACAAACTCACCACCAATGACCACATTGCGGGTGTACGTTCGAGCTTCGTCCTAAAACAAGTTAAAAACCAAACCAGCATTCCGCTACCTAGCTAGACTTCTGTTTTACTCACCTGCTTTTAGGCAGCTAAATCCACCGCAGATAGCAGCCAAGAGACTATAATCTGTGCATTCGCTCTCATTTTTCAGTTTATTCGTTAAATGATTTTATTGCGCATAAGCGTTAATACAAACCGGCCAGCGCAATAAAAAAACATCAAGAGTCAATATAGCAATAAATAAATTCAAAAATAGGCACCAAGAAGACACCAAATATTACAAAAGTAATTTTTAACGCTTTTTTTTGGCGTTGACTCGCGTTTTTAAACCACTAATATGCGCGCTCTTAGTTGATCAAGATAGTCAGAAAGAGAGCTCCAATGAGTACAGTAAAACAAGGGCACTTTAGCTCAAAGATAGGCTTTATTATGGCCGCGGCAGGTTCAGCTGTGGGCGTAGGTAATATTTGGGGTTTCCCAACTCAAGCTGCCACTCATGGCGGCGGCGCTTTCTTGCTGGTTTATCTGTTTCTGATCTTAGTACTCGGCTACCCAATGTTAATGGCCGAACTCATGATTGGTCGCCACGGCCAAACCAATCCAGCAGATGCGATGGCTAAAATCGCCAACACTCCGCTCACCAAAAGAATAGGTAAAGCAATTGGCTTTATCTCAATTGTGACCGCCACACTAATCTGTACTTTCTACAGTATTTTATCAGGCTGGTTTGTTAGTTTTGCCATTGCGCCTATTGCAGAGATAAGCGGCCAAACTCAAGCGGCTAATTGGTTAATGGATTTTAGCTTGTCGCGCAATCTAGTGTTTACCCTAATCTTTATCGCTATGGTGATTTTAGTGATCCGCCAAGGTGTACAAAAAGGTATCGAGCGTTGGTCTAAGCGTTTAATGCCTATGTTATTACTGATCTTAGTCGCTGGCGTGGTGTATATCTTGACTCAGCCTGGCGCCATGCAAGGTTTAGAAGTATTACTAGTACCTGACTTTTCGCGGGTATTTGATGCAGATGTATTGATTGGCGCGCTAGGACAGACCTTTTTCTCATTAACCATTGGTACTGCGGCAATGATGGTTTATGGCGCTTACTTAAGCCAAAAAGAAGACCTAGCTAAGCTAACCGCCTACGTCACCCTAACCGACACCTCAGTGGCATTTTTAGCGGCATTAATGGTGATCCCTGCTATGTACGTGGCGCAGCATAACGGCGTACAAATTTTTGCAGAAGATGGCAGCTTACTGAACTCTGACACCTTAGTGTTTACTGTACTGCCTGCACTATTCGATACTATTGGCGGTGTGAGCCAATACCTATTAGCGATTGTGTTCTTTATCTTAATGACCATTGCCGGTTTAACTTCAGCTATCTCAATTGTTGAAGTGCCCACCAGCTACTTAGTTGAGAAAACGACCTTAAGCCGCGACAAAGCAACTTTGCTTGTAGGCAGCTTAATTGCCGCGCTATCTATGATAGTTGTGTTTAATTTCGATAGCCTATTCAGCTTTATGATCACCCTAACCACAGAGCGTGCACAGCCACTAATAGCTCTAGGTATTGCCATCTACTTAGGTTGGGTATGGAACAGAAATCAGTTAATCACAGCGATTGGTCAGCAAGAAGGTGTGCAAGCTAATAGTCTTTTCTGGAAAGTATGGCCTTGGTATGTGAAGTACATTTGCCCACTTTTAATCATCATGATTATTGTGCAGCTAATTAGCTAAATAGCTAAATAGCCGCATTTTGAGCAAACTTTGTAAGGGCGATATTATCGCCCTTTTTCTATGTGCGCCCCTCAAGAAAGTGAAGCCTGTCACACCTACCTGTGACCCTTTGTCGCACCTTGGGACAAATTGGTTTGCTGTATTTATAAAGCCCTGTAAAACAGGCGAAAAATAAATAACGACAGTGACACCATGATGAACAAGAAAAGTATTTTGACGATTCCTTTCGTCACCTTGGGATTAATCTCTCTCCCCTGCTTAGCCAATGAAGCTGTGACAAAAACTGACGAATCGCCAACTGTAGAGCGCATCGTGGTCACTGGCGAATTGATGAAAGACCCAACCAAAACCTATACCGACCCTAAAAAACCACGCTTACCTTTACCTGCATATGATGGCGCAGGATTTTTAAAGACCATTCCAGGTTTTAGTATCGGCCGAAAGGGTGGCGCAGGTGGTGATCCTAGCCTACGCGGCTTAGGCGGCTCCCGTTTAAGTATTGTTGATGATGGTCAGCATGTCGCTGGTACCTGCGGCGGACGTATGGATCCACCAACAGCCTATATTTACCCTGAAGCCTACGACAATATTACCGTAATTAAAGGGCCACAAACCGTTAAGTACGGTCCCGTAGGTAGCGCAGGGACGGTGTTATTTGAAAAGGACCGTCACAGCTTTGATGAACCGGGGCTTGATGGCCGCGCGAGTATGACCGCAGGTAGCTTTGGTCGTACCGATTACTTGGTCGAGCTGAAAGCGGGTGACGAAAAACATTACTTCGATATGGATGTTAACCAGTCATCAAGTGATCATTATAAAGATGGTGATGGCAATAAAGTGCAATCGAGTTACGACCGTTCTAACTACAACTTTGCACTTGGTTGGACTCCAACTGAACAAACCGTTTTAGAGCTTGCCTATGGCAGTTCATCTGGCGAAGCTGAGTATGCCGACCGTGCCAATAAAGCCCGCGAAATTAGCAATGAAAACCTAACCTTTTTACTGCAACACGAATTTGATAGCCAGTGGTTAAACAGCATTGAGCTGCAAGCTTACACCAATGAAAATGACCACGTCATGGACCAATTTGACCAAGGGGTCAACTCGGGGACTAACGTTAGACGCACCACCTCGGGTGGGCATTTATGGCTCGACTTTACTTTAGCCAACGACTGGACATTAACTGCTGGCGTTGACCATATGGACAGTACCCATGAGGGTCGCAGCATTAATCCTACTGTTGATAATGGACTCGATGACCTGCTCAATAAACCGTTCAAAGACAATATGCGCTATCAAACCAGTGGCTTATTTGTTGAATCCACCTATGAGTTACCCCATGGGCAATTGCTTGCAGGCGCGCGTTATGACCACTGGAAAACCGAGCTTATGGTTGGTCAACAAGGTGAACGCAGCGATGACTTGTTCAGTGGTTACGGTCGCTATGAGTTAACGTCAGGTAACAGCCAGTACTACGCAGGTGTTGGCCACGCGCAGCGCATTCCTGATTACTGGGAGATCATGAAAGCCGATGTGAATAACCCAAGCCAAAAAGCCTTCGACTTAGCGCCAGAGAAAACCACTCAGCTTGATATCGGTTGGATCTACGAAGCGGATATCGCTATCTCTACTTCACTGTTTTACGGTGAGATCCGTGACTATATCTTAATTGATGCCAATACAGATAAAACCAGTGCTTACAACATTGATGCGACAGTTTATGGCGGTGAAGTCGCTGCAACGATTCCGCTAACCGAGCATTTTTCAACGCAAACAAGCGTTAGCTATAGCCATGGTGATAACGACACTGCAGGCACTCCACTTGGGCAAATTCCACCGCTTGAGGGACGTATTACCTTAGATTACCAATACAATCAATGGGCAGCGGGCTTACTTTGGCGCCTAGTGGCAGCTCAAGATCGAGTGGCTATTGGAGAGGGGAATATCTCAGGCCAAGACTTAGCAGAAAGTAGCGGCTTTGGTACGCTTTCGTTCAACGCAAGTTGGAAGCACAACGATGCACTCTTGGTTAGCTTTGGCGTAGAAAATCTATTTGATATTACCTATGCCGAGCACATTAGTCGCTCAGGTGCAGGTAACGACATTCCAGGCAGCGAACCAACATTTCAAGTTAATGAACCCGGCCGCACTGCGTGGGTAAAAGTGGATTACACTTTCTAATCTTTAGCTTTTTAACTAAAAAGTCCGCTCAACTGAGCGGACTTTTTGTTTTTCAATGAACAACTAATACTTAGCTGCTAATACCGAATTAGCTAAGCCAGCACTTCTTCCAATGCCTTTAAACATAAGGCAACGTTTTCACGACGAGCACCATAACCCATCAAACCGATACGCCACGCTTTACCCGCTAGTGCACCAAGGCCTGCACCAATCTCAAGATTGTAGTTTTCTAATAGTTGCTTTCTAATCTTCGCGTCATCAATCCCCTCAGGAATATAGACTGCATTTAACTGCGGTAAACGCTGCGCTTCAGTGACTACAAATTTAAGCCCTAAACGCTGTAGTCCGTGACGCAATACTTGATGCATATCCGCATGACGCTGCCAAGCAAGCTCTAACCCTTCTGCCGCTAATAAACGTAGTGATTCATGTAAGGCATAAAGCGCATTAACCGGAGCAGTATGGTGATAACTGCGCTTGCCATCGCTCGATGCATCCCAGTACCCCATCACTAAGGTTTGATCTAAAAACCAGCTCTGCACTGGCGTTTTACGTGCTTTTAGCTTCTCAACTGCAGCTGGTGAGAATGACACAGGCGATAACCCCGGCACGCAAGATAGGCACTTCTGACTGCCAGAATAAATGGCATCAATACCCCACTCATCGACTCTTAACTCTACGCCACCTAATGAAGTCACCGCATCAACAATCGACAAACAACCATGCTGTTTTGCTAAGGCACATAAAGCCTGCGCATCAGACAAGGCGCCAGTTGATGTTTCTGCATGCACAAACGCTAAGAATTTAGCATCAGGGTTTGCAGCCAATGCGCTTGCCACGAGATCAGCGTCAACCGCTTCGCCCCATTCGTTATCAACCACGACCGCAATACCACCAACACGTTCTACGTTTTGGCGCATGCGCTCACCAAACACGCCGTTACGGCAAACAATCACTTTTTCACCTGGCTCGACCAGATTCACAAAACAGGTTTCCATGCCTGCACTACCTGGCGCTGAAACCGCTAACGTCATCTCATTGGTCGTTTGAAAAGCATATTGAATCAGCGCTTTAAGCTCATCCATCATAGCGACAAATAAAGGGTCTAAATGACCAATAGTTGGTTTAGCCTGCGCAGCTAATACTTCAGGATAAACATCTGATGGGCCTGGCCCCATTAAAATACGGCGTGGCGGTGAAAATGATTCAATAAAAGGTGCAGGTAACATGTTTTTTTCCTCTAAAACTAGGCGCTTTTATAAGGTTAGGATTTGACTGCTGCCATGCTGCTAGAACGATAAATATCGAAAAGCCCCTACGTGTTAGTCAGTCTTTAGTGGAATATTATTATTGTTATATCTTTATTGGTGTAAAACTGTTCACTAAAAAAGCAATGTAACGACAATACTACAGAAGAAGCTCCAATACTATCAACCGCCTAACTGATAATATTTATAGCGATTAACAGAAATAAAAAAGGCAGCGACATGTAAAACGCCGCTGCCTTTGATGCCCTAAAAACTCCATCAATCGCGATTATCTAAGAACAGTTGATACGCAGGACTGTCTGTTTCTTCTTGATAGACAAAGCCTAAATCAGTTAAAAACTGCTGGAACGGTAAACTATCACTCGCTGGCACTTCAAAACCCGCCAGCACTCTACCGTAGGCTGCACCATGATTACGATAATGGAATAAACTGATATTCCATTTGCTTTGTAAGGTGGTTAAAAACTTAAACAGCGCACCAGGGTGCTCAGGAAACTCAAAGCTAAACAAACGCTCTTCTATCGGTTCTGGCGGCTGACCACCCACCATATAACGCACATGCAGCTTAGCGGTTTCATCATTCGATAAATCTTGTACTCCAAAGCCTTCAGATTCTAGCTTAGCAATAATTTCATCTAACTCATCTTGGCCTCGCGATAAACGAATACCCGCAAACACTACCGCTTTATCACGACTACTAAAGCGATAGTTAAATTCGGTCATTGCCCGTTGTTCTAACAGCTCACAAAAGCGTAAAAAGATCCCCGGGCGCTCCGGCACTTTTACCGCTAGAATAGCTTCTTTTTGCTCACCTAATTCGCAGCGTTCAGACACATAACGTAAGCTATGAAAATTTACATTGGCACCACTGAGAATCGCGCCAAGCTTCTCACCTTTGCCGTTAATGCCGATATACTTTTTTAGGCCTGCCAGCGACAGCGCACCTGACGGCTCAGCAATCGCACGAGTATCCTCAAAGATATCTTTGACCGCAGCACAGATTTCATCTGACGTTACGGTAATCACGTCATCAACATATTCACGCGCCAATCTAAAAGGCTCAGCGCCAATCTGCTTTACCGCTACGCCATCAGCAAATAATCCAACTTGCGATAACACTACCCGCTCATCAGCGTCGATTGCCGCCTTTAAACAAGCAGAGTCTTCAGGCTCTACGCCGATGATTTTAACTTGTGGCATCACGGCTTTATAATAAGCAGCAACCCCGGCAATCAGCCCGCCGCCACCAACAGGTACAAATACCACTTCAAGATCCCGCTGCTGCTGCAACATCTCTTGCGCAACGGTACCTTGGCCGGCAATCACGGCTTCATCGTCAAACGGCGCCACATACACACGGCCTTCATTTTCAGCCAAACTTTGGGCATAGGCATTCGCTTGATCAAATGCTTGTCCGTGCAACACCACTTCACCGCCCAAACGTCTAACCGCATCGACTTTAATATCCGGCGTGGTTTCTGGCATCACAATCACCGCGCTAATACCACGAGCTGACGCAGACAATGCTACGCCCTGAGCATGATTGCCAGCTGAGGCGCAAACAACGCCGCACGCACACTCATCTGTCGTCAGCTCAGCTATTTTGTTATAAGCGCCACGCAGCTTAAAAGAATGCACTGGCTGCATATCTTCACGCTTTAAAAATACCTGACAACCTAAGCGCGCTGACAGCTTGTTCATGCTCGATAATGGCGTCACTTTAGCGACATCGTAAACCGACGACAGCAAAATTTTCTGTAAATAATAGTGGGCTAAATCCAGTTGTGATTGTGATGCTAAAGCCAACATAAACTACCTCTTAAACCCGTTAAATCCATTACACTAATTTACTGGTATCACGCACAGCGCCTTTATCGGCACTGGTCGCAAGTAGCGCATAAGCTTTAAGCGCTAGTGATACCTGCCTTACACGCCCCAATGGCTTCCAAGCATCTTTGCCTAGCGCTTCCATCGCAGTGCGACGCGCGGCTAATTCAACATCACTGATCGCCAATTTGATGGAGCGTGCAGGAATATCAATTTCAATTCGATCGCCCGTTTGCACTAAACCTATGGTGCCACCAGCTGCAGCCTCAGGTGAAACATGGCCAATAGACAAACCTGACGTACCACCCGAGAAGCGACCATCTGTAATCAACGCACACTTAGTGCCAAGACCACGAGACTTTAAGTAACTGGTTGGGTACAACATCTCTTGCATACCGGGTCCACCTTTAGGGCCTTCATAGCGGATCACCACCACATCGCCAGCTACCACTTCACCACCTAAAATCGCAGCAACTGCGTCATCTTGGCTTTCATACACACGTGCACTACCAATAAAGGTATGGTTTTCGACTTCAACGCCTGCAGTTTTAACGATACAACCATCGACGGCGACATTACCTGCTAATACCGCTAAACCACCTTCTTGGCTAAAGGCAAACTCACGGCTGCGGATACAACCTTCCTGACGGTCATCATCAACACTGTCCCAGCGACAATCTTGGCTAAAGGCTTTAGTGGTTGGAATACCTGCAGGGCCTGCCGAGAAAAACTTACGTACAGCAGCATCGTCACTCTGAGCAATGTCGTATTTAGCCAATACTTCCGCCAAGTTTTTACCCGCTACGTGATAGGCAGTATTGTGCAGTAAGCCTGCTCGGTCTAACTCACCTAAAATGCCCATCACACCACCGGCGCGGTGCACATCTTCCATGTGATACTTTGGCGTTGCTGGTGCCACTTTACAAAGGTGTGGTACAAGGCGAGAAAGTCGGTCGATATCTGCCATGGTAAAATCTACTTCAGCCTCTTGCGCCGCCGCCAACAAGTGCAATACGGTATTACTTGAACCACCCATCGCGATATCAAGTGTCATCGCATTTTCAAAGGCATCAAAATTGGCAATATTGCGTGGCAATGCTGACTCGTCATCATCGCGATAATAGCGCGTCGCTAAATCCATAATGCGGCGCCCAGCCTCTAAGAAAAGCTCACGACGATCAGCGTGAGTCGCCAGCATTGAGCCATTACCCGGTAGCGATAAACCTAGCGCTTCAGTTAGGCAATTCATTGAGTTAGCAGTAAACATGCCCGAGCATGAACCACACGTAGGGCACGCGCTGCGCTCAATCTTTTCGCTGTCTTCATCTGATACACGCTCGTCTGCACCGGCGACCATAGCATCAACCAGATCGAGTTTAATCAGTTTATCTGAAAGCTTAGTTTTACCCGCTTCCATCGGTCCACCAGAGACGAAAATCACTGGAATGTTAAGACGTAGCGAAGCCATTAGCATGCCCGGAGTGATCTTGTCGCAATTAGAAATACACACTAAGGCATCGGCGCAATGCGCGTTGACCATGTATTCAACGCTGTCGGCTATCAGCTCGCGTGACGGTAAGCTATAAAGCATGCCGCCGTGGCCCATCGCAATGCCGTCATCAACAGCAATAGTATTAAATTCTTTAGCGATACCACCGGCTTCTTCAATCGCGCCAGCAACTAACGAGCCCATATCTTTAAGGTGCACATGCCCAGGTACAAACTGAGTAAACGAGTTTGAAATAGCAATAATCGGCTTACCAAAATCATTATCCTTAACGCCTGTTGCACGCCATAATGCACGTGCTCCTGCCATATTACGGCCTTCGGTACTGGTTGCTGAACGTAGTTTTGGCATTGCTTTATCCTTGATATAAAATGGGTCATTCATTGACGCATTTATGCTGATTCTTTATTGCTTAACCCAACCGAGTTAAGCCACTTCAATTTGTTTTCTGTGTTTATTGTTAGATAATTAATCGGAGCTTATGGATGTTATAACACCTCTAGCCAGCCCCATTTATCTTGCGTCTCTCCGTTAAATAAACCGAAGAAACTTTGCTGAATTTGTTTGGTGATCTCACCACGCTTACCTGTGCCAACTTCGATACGATCAACACTGCGCACAGGTACAATCTCAGCTGCAGTGCCAGTCATAAAGATTTCATCGGCAAGATAAAGAAACTCGCGCGACATCTGCTCTTCAACCACTTCATAACCTTGATCCCGTGCCAAGGTGATAATCGTGTCGCGCGTTAGCCCCATCAGAATAGCGGCAGTTGCTGGCGGTGTGTAGATTTTGTTCTTTTTAATCACAAATATATTGGCGCCAGCCGCTTCGCTCACTAAGCCGTTAGTATCAAGAGCAATCCCTTCATCAAAGCCGTTGCGTTTAGCTTCGGTGGAAATTTGTAATGATGAAAGGTAATTACCTCCCGCTTTAGCACCAGTCGGAATAGTATTGGGCGCTAAGCGATTCCATGACGTTACTGCCACATCAACACCCGCATCCATGCTGTCTTCACCTAAGTAAGCGCCCCAAGGAAACGCAGCGACCATTAAGTCGCACTGAGCATCTTTAGGCGGCGTAATACCCATGCCCACATCGCCATAAAAAGCCAATGGTCGGATATAAGCACTGCTTAAGCCATTACCTAAGACTGCGTCGCGGCAAGCTTGCATGGCATCATCGAAACTATAGGGGATCGGCATACGGTAGATCTTGGCTGAATCAAATAATCGCTGCACATGCTCAGTTAACCGAAACCCCGCTGGGCCATTTGGCGTATCGTAAACTCGAATACCTTCAAAAACCGACGTGCCATAATGCAGTGCGTGAGACATAACATGTACCTTAGCATCACCCCAAGGCATCATTTCACCATTGAACCAAATTAATTCTGCTGTTTTAGCGGCCATTTTCTCACCCTTTCTATTTTGCTAATGCGGTAGTTGAATTGCTTACTAATACGCGGCAATCAATGACATCAATAAGCTTATCTATCTGATTAGTCAGCAAGCCAATTTCACGCTCACTCTCTACCAACATGTCGATGCTGGTACTGTTATTACTATTAATCTGCATACTTAAGTTGGCGACCTTAAAACCACGATGGCGAGCAACGCGTAAAACACGCTCTAACACTTCAGGTCTTTGCTGCACGTTTAACGCTAATGAGTAATTGTTCATATTCTTGCTCTCCATCTTGCTTAAATCCTGTCGTTTCAATGCTTCTGCTTTAATACTTGTTTCAAGTCAGTCATGCCGTAATTGACTTAAGCCAATACCAATTAAGTTTGCTTATCCATCTCTTCCATCATGTCTTGGTTCGAGGCTCCCGGCGGCACTAACGGCCATACATTGTGAGCATCATCAATCGACACGTGCAGTAAGAAAGGTCCTTCGCTATTGAGCATCTCATCTAAGCCAGCTTCAACTTCACTGGCTTTAAAGATGTTGCGTCCAGGGATATCGAATGCCGAAGCCATTTTTACAAAGTCTGGGTTATCTGACAGGTCGGTTTCGCTATAACGCTCTTCAAAAAACAACTGTTGCCACTGCTTTACCATGCCGAGCTTTTGATTATCGATAAGTAAGATTTTTACCGGTAAGCGCTTGCGCTTAATCGTCGTTAGCTCCTGTACATTCATCATAAAAGAGCCATCGCCTGATACTGTTACTACTGTGGCATCTGGGCGTGCCACTTTAGCGCCAATTGCAGCGGGTAAGCCAAAACCCATAGTGCCGAGACCAGCACTTGAAAGATGGTCTTCCGGTCGATTGAAAAACATATGCTGTGCAACCCACATTTGGTGCTGACCAACATCACAAGCCACGACACTGTTTTTCGGTAACTTATTGGCTAAACGGTTTAACATTGCTGGTGCGTAGATTAGCTCACCGGGACGGTCATAACGCCACTGATGCGTTTGTTTCATCTCATCAACCTTGGCTTGCCATGACGCAAACTGCTCACCTAGATTTTGACTTAATGCAGGCAGGATTTGGCGTAAGTCGCCAGCGATAGCCACTTCAGGTAAGCGTAATTTGCCAAGCTCAGCAGCGTCTATATCAAGGTGAATAACTTTGGCGTTTTCAGCAAAGCTAGCTAAACGGCCGGTAACTCTATCGTCGAAACGTGCGCCAACCACTATCAATAAATCACATTCTTGTACGGCTAAATTCGCCGCCTTAGAGCCATGCATCCCCAACATGCCCAAGTAACCAGGCGTATCTATGGTAATAGAGCCTAGACCTTTGAGTGTTGCCACTGATGGAATGCCGGTCACTTGAATAAAGTCGCGTAATTGCTCAACAGCACTCGCCATACCCACGCCGCCGCCAACATACAGCATTGGCTGCTTAGCTTGTTCGATAAGCTCGCGCGCATCGTTAATTTGCTCTGGGGTATGCTCAGGCTCGGCGCTGATAGCTTGCAGAGGTGTTTTATATTCCAGCATGGCAATTTGTACATCTTTAGGAATATCCACCAATACCGGCCCCGGACGACCTGATGCAGCGATTTCAAAGGCTTTATAAAGCGTCGGCACTAGCTCATCAACATTAGTCACCATAAAGCTATGTTTAGTACATGACAGTGACATACCTAGAACGTCGATTTCTTGAAACGCATCTGTACCAATAACCGCTGTGGAAACTTGACCTGTGATAGCAACAACTGGCACAGAGTCCAGCAGCGCGTCAGCAAGTGAGGTGACTAAATTCGTTGCCCCAGGGCCAGATGTGGCAAAGCAAACCCCTGTTTTGCCACTTGCTCTGGCGTAACCCACAGCTGCAAATGCAGCTCCTTGTTCGTGGCGGCTAAGCAGATGCTCTACCGGGCTACCATAGAGCGCATCGTAAATAGGCATAATCGCTCCGCCAGGGTAACCAAACACTGTTGTTACACCATGTGCGGCAATCGCTTTTATGACTGCGTCTGCGCCTCTTATCATTTGCCCTTGTTCCATCAGCTCTTACTCCACTACATTTAACTTTATTTCTTAAGGGGTTAGCTTTTGCTTAACCCCTTAAACGAAAAAACCCCCGTTCCTTTCGGAGCGGGGGTTTTTGCAATCTTAAACCTAAGTTAGGTATGTCGATTCGATATGCGCAGCCCCCGCTGTGATTTAATAATCACGACGGTAATAATCACAATAATCAGCTGGGCAGCTTGTTTGAACATATTCGACTTGTATCCTAATCAGATTCTTTGCTTAAATTCGGTGTCGTTTAAAACGCGACCATTTAGAAGTACCACAAAGCCTATAAAAAACACAATAAAAAACTTTTTAACATCAAAATTAATCAAGTTGAGCCTATTCCTTTATCGACTCATATACTGACAAATAATCATGTTCTGCCTAACGGATTTAATACCACTAACGTGTTAATCATTAATGTTTTTTCTAAAATATCTTTTGTCTCTAACAAACACTTTAACGACCAAGAGTCTAGAGCGGGTTACCCTCCAGACTATTGGTAAAAAAGTGATTAACTTTCTTCGACAATGCGCTTCATTTCGGTCATATAGCCACGTAACTCAGCACCAATCTTTTCAACGGCGGTACCACGAATTGCCGCATTTACTTCAATTAGGCGTACGTTATCGACACCGTTACTCGCGTCTTGCAAGCCACCACCTAAGTACTCGGCAGACATGTTAGCCACATAGTCGCTTAGTAAAGGCAGTGCCGCATGGTTGAACAAATAACAGCCGTACTCAGCTGTATCTGAAATCACTACGTTCATTTCATATAAACGTTTACGTGCAATGGTATTAGCGATAAGCGGCGTTTCATGTAAAGACTCATAGTAAGCAGACTCTTCAACAATCCCTGCTGCAACCATGGTATCGAACGCAAGCTCAACACCCGCTTTAATCATGGCTACTAAGAAGATGCCCTTATCGAAGTATGCTTGCTCATCGATATGCTCTTCACAACCCGGTGCATTTTCAAAACCAGTATCGTTAGTCTCGCTGCGCCACTTAAGTAAATTAGCGTCATCGTTAGCCCAATCCGTCATCATGGTCTTAGAGAATTCGCCACCGATGATGTCGTCCATATGCTTTTCAAATAGCGGCTTAAGGATAACTTTAAGCTCTTCAGCCATGTCATAAGCTTTGATCTTGGCAGGGTTAGAGAGTCGGTCCATCATGTGCGTGATGCCACCGTGCTTTAGCGCTTCCGTGGTGGTTTCCCAGCCTTGCTGAATAAGCTTAGCTGCGTATCCTGGCTCAACACCATCGGCAACCATCTTCTCATAACCAAGAATCGCACCCGTTTGCAGCATGCCGCATAAAATGGTTTGCTCGCCCATCAAGTCTGACTTCACTTCGGCAATAAACGATGAATGTAAAACGCCAGCACGATCGCCACCTGTTGCACTCGCATAAGCCTTAGCGATATCAAAACCTTCAGCCTTAGGATCATTTTCAGGGTGAACTGCAATCAATGTTGGTACACCAAAACCACGCTTATATTCTTCACGAACTTCAGTACCCGGACACTTAGGTGCCACCATGATTACCGTGATATCTGGACGTACTTGCATGCCCTCTTCAACGATATTAAAACCATGAGAATAAGACAGGGTTGCACCTTGCTTCATCAGCGGCATAACAGTGTTAACTGCATTGGTGTGTTGCTTATCTGGAGTAAGGTTGAGCACTAAATCCGCATCAGGAATAAGCTGTTCAATGGTGCCAACACGGAAACCATTGCCCGTGGCTTTTTGGTACGAGTCGCGCTTTTCATTAATCGCTTGCTCACGCAATGCAAAAGAGATATTCAGACCTGAGTCACGCATATTCAAACCTTGGTTCAAACCTTGTGCGCCACAACCTAAAATAACGATGTTCCAACCTTTAATAAAGTTACAGCCTTCGCTAAATTCACTACGATCCATAAAGCGGCATTGTGCCAGCTGTTCTAATTGTTGACGCAAATTCAGAGAGTTAAAATAGTTAGCCATCTGATATACCACCTTGATTCTGGACATTTAAACGGGCTGACTCTTAACCGAGCCACGCTGTGATTAAGGTCACTATAGCGCAAGCTTTTGATTGCTTAAAATGATATATTCGAAACGTCATATTGCATTTATTGCAACATCAATAGCCAGAGCGAAATATAAAGGTTACGTGAAAGTAGCTGCAGGAATAGCGGAGTCACTGTGGATATAAGAACCATCAAGCTTTATTTGCATCTAGCAGACAGCTTACATTTTGCTAGAACGGCGCAGGCGATGCATGTCAGTCCATCGACATTAAGTCGTGCGATGCAAAGATTGGAAGAGGAAGTTGGCGCACAATTATTTCAACGCGATAATCGCAGTGTCACCTTAACCAGTGCTGGGGTCGAATATAAAAACTTTGCCGAAGTGACGCTGGCTCAGTGGGCTAAATTGAAAACAAAATTAGATCCCAAGCAAGATGTTCTAAGAGGCAAGCTCAATATCTATTGTTCGGTCACTGCTGCCTATAGCCATTTACCGGGATTACTCGACCGCTTTCGCCGTGAGCACCCTCAAGTTGAAATAGCCCTGATCACTGGTGATGCTGCAAACGCGGTGAATGAAGTACGTAATAATCGTGCCGATATCGCGATTGCAGCGCTACCCGATGCTTTTCCTGACACCCTACATTTTGCCAAAATAGATGACGTCCCTTTATCCATCATCGCACCAACTTTTAGGTGTCAGGTACAAGAGTTATTAACCGAATCTTATATCCCGTGGGATAGACTCCCCTTTATTGTTCCAGAACACGGACCCGGTCGAAAGCGAATTGATAACTGGTTCAAATCATTAGGCTTAACACCCAATATTTACGCACAAGTATCGGGACAGGAAGCAATAGCTTCGATGGTCGCACTTGGATGTGGTGTCAGTATTACTCCAGAGGTGGTAATTAACAATAGTCCAGTGCGTGACCGCATTCAGTTGTTAAGCTCACCAATAGAAATTCCGCCATTTGAACTTGGCTGTTGCTGCAAAGTAAAACGCCAGCAAGAGCCTATTATCGACGCCTTTTTAAGTGCTATCTAACTTACTTCTGAATGCGCTTGGACACCATTAATGATCAAGTTACGTAACCAACTATGACTTGGATCTAGGCTAAAGTGTTTATGCCACACCAGCACATAAGCACCTGGCTCAACTTTTACCGGCACGTCTAAGCAAACTAAATCATAGTCGGCAATCATCTGCATCAGGTATTTCCGCGGAGCACATAAAATCAGATCGCTATGCTCACATAAACCCAAGGCACAATTAAAGTCAGTCATGTTAACCGCGATATCACGCTGTAAATGCTGCAACCTAAGCACATCATCTAACAACCAATGTTCAACACCTCCAAAGGCCACCTGTAAATGTCGATACTTAAGGAAAGTGTCGAGATCCCAAGTCTCTTTTAATAAAGGGTGTCCACGCCTAACTAAACATACTGGATAGTCACGGATCAGTTCTGCATAACCAAGCTCTTCCGGCAAGTTATTCATATGCAACAAAGAGCGGTTATCCCATTCGCGGCAAATAATCCCCATATCGATTTCACAACGCAATAACTTATCCATACTGTCATGTGACCAAGTCTGACTATTAACACTAACTAATGGTGCATCTTTCAAAAGTTTGGGCATAAAGTGCGGATAACTTAGCGAGTAAGCAGTTTCAACTACATGCATTCGAAATCGGCGCTGACTTTCAGCAGGTTCGAAAGTACTCGGGCGAGTAAACTGATCAAGCCGTTGTAATACCTCTCTAAGTTCCGGTGCTAACTCCAGAGCTCTAGGTGTCGCCTTTAATCCATAAGCCGTGCGCTCAAATAACTGATCATCAAAAGTCTCCCTTAATTTACTTAGCTGTTTACTCACTGCCGATTGGCTCAAATGTAATCTTGAGGCAGCAGCGGTAACACTCTGCTCTTCGAGCAAGACTTCTAACACCCTAAGTAAATTGAAATCCAACTGTTTCACATAGACCTTCTATATAAACACGCTAACCTACAGACATCATAAAGCCTTTATGACCCAGGAATAACAAAAATCAGGACAATATCGATATTCAACCGATAAAAAACCAACTGCAAATGGCCTATGACCTATGACCTATGACCTATGACCTAAAAGGATGTACGAAGAGTCGATTATGTGAAGCATATAATCGCACTCGGTTCGCGCAGCGAACTTATGGAGCTGAAAGCAAAGTGTTTTGAGTACGTGTTGAATGTTTAGAGATGATGACAATAAAGGATAGCGAAGCGCTATTTATTGAATTGATGTTTGCCTATAAAAAGCACGATATTTAGTAAATTCCAGACGTAAAAAAGCCCGCTACAGGGTAGCGGGCTTTGATACTAA
>NZ_JBFRNX010000043.1:1623-2031 GCF_041471165.1 Shewanella sp. 10N.261.52.F9 | reverse complement strand
TTAGATTTGTCTTCATTGGCGGAGGGAGAGTTAACGCTGCGGGCGATAACCTCTGATTTTGAAGGCAATATTGGCACTAGTACCAATACCGTAGTTAAGGATACTTTAGCCTCGGTCACCATCGAGTTTGTTGATAATGATGAGGTGATAAATAGCGCTGAACAGCAAGCTGTTATGGTGCGTGGCACGGTCAGTAATATCGAAAATGGCCAAACTATAACGGTGACGTTCAGTGACGGCTTAGGGAGTGAGCGCAGCTTTACTACTGTGGTTGTTGCTGGAGCATGGCAATTATCAGGTGTTGATTTAACAGGCTTTGGTGATGGTAGTGTAACCGCGACGGTATCGGTTGAAGATCTAGCGGGTAACCAAGCGAGTGCGACGGATGTTATTGCGGTCGATATTTTA
>NZ_JBFRNX010000043.1:0-772 GCF_041471165.1 Shewanella sp. 10N.261.52.F9 | reverse complement strand
ATGGTAAAACGTTAACTTTCACCACAATGGTGGTGGGGGCAAGCTGGCAGATTGATGATGCTGATTTATCCAGTCTTAGCGATGGTGCGTTAACCTTTTCAGCCAGCGCAACAGATGTAGCAGGCAATGTGGTTGATGCGACAACCAGTGCTGATAAAGACAGCCTAGCCAGTATTACGGTTGAAATTATTGATGATAACGGTGTTATTAATAGTGAAGAGCAGCAATCCGTAACAGTGCGTGGCACGGTCAGTAATATTGAAGATGGCCAAACCATTACCGTTATTTTAACTGATGAAGCTGGGAGTAGTCGCAGTTTCACAACAGTGGTAGTGGCCGGGAAATGGTTTATAACCAATACCGATTTAACTGGTTTTACCGATGGCAGTTTAACCGCTACGGTATCGGTTGAAGATCAAGTGGGTAACCAAGCCACTGCCACAGATGTTATCGCAGTCGATATTTTAGCTTCAATCACCATAGATGTAGATACGGGTAATGACACTGTACTTAACGCCCGTGAAATGCTGCGAGTCGATATGTCTGGTGAAGTCACCGACATTGAAGACGGCCAAAGAGTATCAATCAAGGTTACCGATAGTGCCGGTAAGCAATTGCAGTTTATGGCGATTGTTATTAATGGAAAATGGCAGTTAGAAGATAAGGATTTATCTAGCCTAGATGACGGGCCGTTGGTATTTAGTGCTACCGCTAGTGATGCGGCAGGCAATATCGCTAATGCAACTGGTGATGCTTACAAAGAAAGCCAAGC
>NZ_JBFRNX010000042.1:0-4086 GCF_041471165.1 Shewanella sp. 10N.261.52.F9 | reverse complement strand
GCGATAAGCCCTGCTAGCAATAGCAAGGCTTTTTCGTGTCTGAAATCTATTGGCTTGTTTGTTTTGTATACGCTATATTTGCCATTGAGCTTAGATTTTCTATAAATTCCCCGTTAGCGACAATTACCTTTAGTGCACTTAACATTCGCTTTTCTTCGATTGTTTAATCACGCTGCTACATCGAACATGCTCTATGCTTCTGCGATTTGCTTCTTTAGGCTACAATAGCTTTTTTCTTCCAAATGATATTCAAATGCCAACCAGCTCGCTTTACTCTCTTAAAGACTTTAATACTTTCGCGTTAGCACATGGCTGTGAGCAATTAGTTCGTGCCATTACGCTAGATGTGTTAGTTGATACCTGCTGCAAACTTTATCAAGCTAACCAGCCGATGCTGATTTTAGGTGGTGGTAGCAATATAGTTCTTTGCGAAGACTTTCTTGGCACGGTGGTGTTGGTTGAAACTAAGGGTGTTGATGTTTTTGAGGATGAAAACGATAACTACCTAACGGTAGCCGCAGGTGAGAGTTGGCATGATTTAGTTTGTTTTTGCTTGAATAAGGGCTTTTCTGGATTAGAAAACATGGCGTTGATCCCCGGGACTGTTGGCGCTGCGCCAATCCAGAATATAGGTGCCTATGGTGTTGAGCTAAATCGCTTTTGTGAATGGGTAGAATATGCTGATTTGAATAATGGTCAGCTAGTTCGTTTAAATGCCGATGAATGTGAGTTTGGCTACCGTGATTCTGTTTTCAAAAATGATTTGTTAGGCAAAGCCGTTATTACTAGAGTTGGCTTTAAACTGCCAAAAACCTGGGTGCCACAGCTAGGTTATGGTCCGCTTAGAGAGTTTGACGTTAAGCAGGTAACACCAAAGCAAGTGTTTGATTGTATATGTGAAACTCGCCGTTCTAAGCTGCCCGATCCTGCTGTATTAGGTAATGCTGGCAGTTTTTTTAAAAATCCGGTAATTGATACAGCGCAGTTTGAATCTTTAGTTTCTGTATATCCTGATATGGTTGGCTATTCTCATGGAATAGGCCAAACGAAAGTCGCTGCCGGTTGGTTAATTGATAAAGCGGACTTGAAAGGTCATCAAATTGGTGGGGCCGCGGTGCATAAAGAACAAGCGCTAGTTTTAATTAATAAGGGTGATGCGACCAGTGATGACGTTTTAGTATTGGCGAAATTTATTATAGATAAAGTAGAAGATAGATTTGGGATTAGATTGGAAGCTGAGCCTAGAATGATTACTGCAACTGGTGAAAGGAGTTTATAGCATGGCTGAACAATGGATTCGTAAACGTGAGATCCTAACTGAGTTGGCATTAGGCGCATTTGTGTCTGGTGAGGCGTTAGCCTCTCAACTTGGGGTATCTCGCACTGCTATTAGTAATCATATTTCAGGCTTAGAAGAATATGGTGTCGATATATATAGCGTAAAGGGCAAGGGCTATCGTTTAAATGGACCTATTTCTTTGGTTGATGAAGCTAAGTTAAAAGAGCAGATCGCCAACCGTTGTTTTTATTTTGATGAGATCCCTAGCACTAATGCGTTTATCTTAAAGCATGCTGAGGACTTGGTATCTGGTGATATCTGCGTTGCTGAATATCAATCAGCAGGACGCGGTCGTCGTGGTAGAGTTTGGGTTTCACCTTATGGCTGCCATTTATATTTTTCCATGTTTTGGCAATTCCCACATGGTATGGCTCAAGCTATGGGATTGAGCTTAGTGGTGGCCTGCTCGATTGTGACCGTGCTTGAAAAGCTTGGCGTAAAAGATGTTGGCGTTAAATGGCCTAACGATATTTACCTTGAGGGCCGTAAGCTTGCGGGGGTATTAATCGAAATGTCAGGTCAGACCGACAGTGAATGCAATTTAGTTGTGGGTATTGGTCTTAATATGGCGATGGGGGAGCAGCATGCATCCCTGATTGACCAGCCTTGGAGTGATTTGACGAGTCAACTGCAGATGCCGGATAAAACGGCATTACTTGCTTTGCTGCAAAAGCAGTTACAACAAGACCTAAGCTTATTCCAACAAGCAGGATTAACAGCATTTACTGAGCGCTGGGCTGCAGCTGATTTATTTGTTGGTCAGTCGGTTAAATTATTAATGGGCCAAGACGAAGTCCACGGGCTCTGTAAAGGCATCGATGACCAAGGTGCTATTGTTTTAGAAACTGAAAATGGCTTACAAAGCTATATTGGCGGCGAGATTAGCCTGCGCAAAGCAGACTAATTACAATTAGCTAGTATAGAGGTCTAAAGCTATTTACGTAATAGGACTTGATCCATCATATGGTCAGGTCCTTTTTGTAAAATAAGGTGTGCTCTTTCACGAGTAGGTAAAATATTAAGGGTTAAATTTGGCCCATTAATCGTGTCCCATATGTTAGAGGCCGTTGCGGTCGCTTCTACATCATCAAGTTTTGAATAGTGATGGAAGTATGAGTTTTCATCACTAAAAGCTCCGGTTCTAAATTGCAGAAAGCGATCTATATACCAACGCTTTAAGAGTTCTTCATTAGCGTCAACATAAATTGAAAAGTCTACAAAATCAGATACAAAAGGTCGTTGTGTATCTACAGGTGAATCTTGACCTGTTTGTAAAACATTAAGCCCCTCAATAATGAGTATGTCGGGTTGACGAACACATTGCTGCTCATCTTGAATGCGATCATAAGTAATGTGCGAATATATCGGCGCATTGACTTCTGACTCACCCGCTTTTATAGCCGAAATAAATTCAACTAGGGCTTTCATATCATAACTTTCAGGAAAACCTTTGCGTTGTAGCAATCCTCGGCGTTTGAGCTCAGCTAGCGGGTATAGAAAGCCGTCTGTAGTAATTAAATCGACTTTTGGGTGTTCAGGCCAATGACTTAATAATGCTTGTAAAATTCGAGCTGTGGTACTTTTCCCTACGGCAACACTACCAGCAATACTGATGATGTAAGGTCGCTTTGGTGGGACATGTCCAAGAAATTCATTTAATGCAAGGCCACGTTGCTGCTTAGCGCCTACGTTGAGGTTTAATAAGCGGCTTAACGGCAGATATATATCTGTTACTTCTGATAAAGAAATCTTTTCGTTGAGACCACGCAAGTCGGCCAAGTCGTTTTCACTTAGCGTTAACGGCACCGATTCTCTTAGTCCAGACCATTGTTGGCGTTGAAAAGCGAGATATAGTGCATTTTGGATCTGGTTAGTTTGCGGCATCGCGAAGTTCTCCGTTAAGGAGGGCACATTACACCATGGAATTATTCTGAACAACTGTAATGAGATTTGCGCTGCTCGCTTTAAACGCTAATTGGTTTCAAAAGCTCTAAAATTGTACAAGAAAGCCACTTTGAGGCCGAAAAACCATCATTTGACCGTTTTTTTTAATATATTTTCACTTTAGCTATTGCACTTGTGCGCACATTTCCATAATATCCGCTACCGAAATGACACGCCGGCATAGCTCAGTTGGTAGAGCAACTGACTTGTAATCAGTAGGTCCCGAGTTCGACTCTTGGTGCCGGCACCATTTCTCTGGAGGGGTTCCCGAGTGGCCAAAGGGATCAGACTGTAAATCTGACGGCTCAGCCTTCGAAGGTTCGAATCCTTCTCCCTCCACCATATTCTAGGTAGTTAGGTAACCTGAAGTAGGTTCCGCGGATGTCGTATAATGGTATTACTCCAGCCTTCCAAGCTGATAACGCGGGTTCGATTCCCGCCATCCGCTCCAAAATCTTGCTGATAATACTTAATCAGTAGAAAGCACTCGGCAACGAGTGCTTTTTCCAGTTTAAGACTACCTATCAGCGCCAACCTTCTTCTCGCCAATCTAATTATCTTACTAACTGATTCGATGACATTTTGTATGCATCGGATTTTTTGCTATATGCAGTTTCATCACCAAAGACTTTGGATTGGGGCAATACCATGGCTAAAGAAAAATTTGAACGCGTAAAACCACATGTTAACGTGGGCACCATTGGTCACGTTGACCATGGTAAAACTACTCTAACTGCTGCTATCTCTGCAGTATTGACTAAGAGCTTCGGTGGTACTGTACGCGATTTCGCACAGATCGATAA
>NZ_JBFRNX010000041.1:0-15854 GCF_041471165.1 Shewanella sp. 10N.261.52.F9 | reverse complement strand
TTATCGATCTGTGCGAAATCACGTACAGTACCGCCGAAGCTCTTAGTAAGAACTGCAGAGATAGCAGCAGTTAGAGTAGTTTTACCATGGTCAACGTGTCCGATAGTACCAACGTTAACGTGCGGTTTTACGCGTTCAAATTTTTCTTTAGCCACGATATATTCCTTTCTTTTCAGAAAATGCTCGGCTTAAAACCGAGCAATAGCAATTAAGTATATCAATAATAGAGTGAGACAGCTTAGCCCCTAGCCTCGATTATTGCTTTAGTAACATTTTGCGGTGCATCGGAGTACTTCAAAAACTCCATTGAGTATGAAGCACGCCCTTGACTGGCAGAGCGCAAATCGGTCGCATAACCGAACATTTCAGATAAAGGCACTGTTGCATGCACAAGTTTTACACCTGCGATACCATCATCCATACCTTCAATAAGGCCACGACGACGGTTTAAGTCTCCGACAACATCACCCATATAATCTTCAGGTGTTGTCACTTCAACTTTCATACAAGGTTCAAGTAAGGCAGGGTCAGCTTCAAGCGCACCCTTTTTAAAGCCCATCGAACCGGCGACTTTAAAGGCCATCTCGTTCGAGTCCACATCATGATATGAACCGTCATACAGAGTAACCTTTACGTCGAGAACAGGGAAACCAGCTAATACGCCGCTCTTCATCTGCTCTTGAATACCTTTATCAACTGCTGGGATGTATTCCTTTGGAACCACACCACCAACAATTTCGTTGACAAATTCGTAGCCAAAACCTTCTTCTTGAGGCTCTAGCTTCAACCATACGTGACCGAATTGACCTCGACCACCTGATTGACGAACGAACTTCCCTTCAACTTCCACAGTTTTGCGGATAGTTTCACGATATGCAACTTGAGGTTTACCTACATTACACTCAACACCAAACTCGCGACGCATACGGTCTACGATGATGTCTAAGTGTAGCTCACCCATACCAGAGATCAGTGTTTGACCTGATTCTTCATCAGTTTCAACACGGAATGATGGATCTTCCATTGCAAGTTTTTGCAATGCCATCCCCATCTTATCTTGGTCTGCCTTAGTTCTAGGCTCAACAGCGATAGTAATTACAGGCTCAGGAAACTCCATGCGCTCGAGAATTACTTTATGATCGATATCACACAATGTATCGCCAGTAGTCACGTCTTTAAGACCAATAGCAGCAGCGATGTCGCCAGCGCGTACTTCTTTTATCTCTTGACGATCATTAGCGTGCATTTGCACCATACGACCAATACGCTCACGTTTTTGCTTAACAGAGTTATATACGCCAGCACCTGTTTCCAATACACCTGAATAAACACGCATAAAGGTTAAAGTCCCTACGAATGGGTCTGTTGCAATTTTAAACGCTAATGCTGAGAATGGCGCGTTATCGTCAGCTTGACGAGACGTCTCTTCTTCGTTGTCATCAATGCCCTTAATGGCAGGGACTTCAACTGGAGATGGTAGAAAATCTACCACAGCATCCAAAACGGCTTGAACACCCTTGTTCTTAAATGCAGAACCACAGGTGGCCAATACGATTTCGTTGTTTAAGGTACGCTGACGTAATGCCTTTTTGATCTCTTCTTCTGAAAGTTCCCCATCTTCTAGGTACTTTTCCATCAGTTCTTCTGTCGCTTCAGCTGCACTTTCAACTAAGTATTCACGCATTTCTGCGGCTTTCTCAGCTAAGTGCTCTGGAATCGCTTCATAAGTGAAAGTCATACCCTGATCTTCTTCAGACCAGTTAATGGCTTTCATTTTGATCAAATCGATTACACCGTTGAAATCTTCTTCTGCACCAATATTCATTTGAATTGGTACACAAGTCGCGCCAAGGCGATTACGGATCTGGTCAACAACACTATCAAAGTTTGCACCTGCGCGGTCCATCTTATTGACGAACACTAAGCGCGGTACATGATACTTATCAGCTTGTCGCCAAACAGTCTCAGATTGAGGTTCTACCCCTGATGAGCCACAAAAAACAACGACGGCACCATCTAGTACTCGCAAAGAACGCTCTACTTCAATAGTGAAGTCAACGTGACCTGGAGTGTCGATGATGTTAATGCGGTGCTCAGTGAACTGCGCATCCATTCCGCGCCAGAAAGTAGTCGTTGCGGCTGAGGTGATGGTAATACCACGTTCCTGTTCCTGCTCCATCCAGTCCATGGTAGCAGCGCCATCATGAACTTCACCGATCTTATGAGATAAGCCAGTGTAGAAAAGAACACGTTCAGTGGTAGTGGTTTTACCAGCGTCAACATGAGCACAAATACCGATATTACGGTAGCGCTCAATTGGAGTTGTACGAGCCACGATTTATACCCTCTTAGCTAAATCTGAGTGTTAGCAATGCAAGTAAGGCGTGGGACAATGCCCACGCCAAGATATTACCAGCGGTAATGAGCAAACGCTTTGTTTGCTTCAGCCATACGATGCACGTCTTCGCGCTTCTTAACAGCTGTACCTTTGTTTTCAGATGCGTCTAACATTTCACCTGCTAGACGTAAAGCCATAGATTTTTCACCACGCTTACGTGCAGCTTCAACCAACCAGCGCATCGCTAGTGCGTTACGACGCACAGGACGAACTTCACATGGTACCTGGTAAGTAGAACCACCAACACGACGAGATTTAACCTCGACTGATGGACGTACGTTGTCCAGGGCTGCTTCAAGGATTACTAAATGATCTTCGCCTTTCTTTTCAGACGCAGTATCTAGTGCCTTGTAAATAATTTTTTCTGCAGTCGACTTTTTGCCGTCCTGCATAATGACGTTGATGAACTTAGCCAGCAACTCACTTTTGAACTTTGGATCTGGTAGGATTTTACGTTGTCCTACAACGCGACGTCTTGGCATAACAATTTCTCCGTATGCTTCAGGGACCCCAAAACTGGAATCTCAATAAAAACTAGCTTGGCCTTACTTAACGGAAAACGTTAAGACTTAGGACGCTTAGCACCGTACTTAGAACGACCTTGACGACGTTCACTTACACCAGCACAGTCTAATGCGCCGCGTACAGTGTGGTAACGCACACCCGGTAAGTCTTTTACACGACCGCCACGGATTAGAATTACGCTGTGTTCCTGCAGGTTGTGGCCTTCACCGCCGATGTACGAAGTAACTTCGAAACCGTTAGTTAGACGCACACGAGCTACTTTACGTAGTGCAGAGTTAGGTTTTTTTGGTGTAGTAGTGTATACGCGAGTACAAACACCACGTTTTTGTGGACACGCAGCTAGCGCAGGTACGTTAGTCTTATCGACTTTCGGTGCGCGAGGCTTACGTACCAACTGGTTTACAGTTGCCATGTATAGCTCCGAATCAGTTGACTAAATCAACAGTAAGGTGTGAAAAATCTATATCCCACAGGTGTGGGACGCGAAATTTTAGAAGTGTATGGTCTATCTGTCAAGAAATAGACAACTTTTAACCGATTTAAAGTAAAAAAAAGGCGCCAAAAGCGCCTTTTTTACAATCTATTTACTTTTTAGCACCGAATTAATCGTTGCTACCAGCTAGATTTAGTAGATCTGCAAGGTTCTGCTCAGCTTCGCTTGCACTAATCACTGGTGCTTCTTCAGCAGCAGGTTTAACTGCAGCTTCAGCACGCTTCTGGTGGTATGAGTAACCTGTACCAGCAGGGATTAGACGACCAACAATTACGTTCTCTTTCAAGCCACGTAACTTATCGCTCTTACCACCAACAGCAGCTTCAGTAAGAACACGAGTGGTCTCCTGGAACGATGCTGCAGAGATGAACGATTCAGTCGCTAGAGACGCCTTGGTAATACCAAGAAGCTCGCGTTCAAATGTTGCAGGCTGCTTACCTTGTGCTTCAAGTTCGCGGTTAGCGATCTTAACACGTGATACTTCAGCTTGTTCACCCGGTAGGAATTCACTGTCACCAGCGTCTACGATCTCACACTTACGCAGCATCTGGCGAATGATCACCTCAATGTGCTTATCGTTGATCTTAACGCCCTGTAGACGGTAAACGTCCTGTACTTCATTCACGATGTAGTTAGCCACATTGTGGATACCACGTAGACGTAGAATGTCGTGAGCTGCTTCTGGACCATCAGCAATAACTTCACCGCGTTCAACTTTTTCACCTTCGAACACGTTTAGGTTACGCCACTTAGGAATCATCTCTTCGTAGTGCTCACCACCATCAGCTGGGGTAATTACTAGACGACGCTTACCTTTGGTTTCTTTACCGAACGAGATAGTACCCGATACTTCAGCAAGAATAGCTGGTTCTTTTGGCTTACGCGCTTCGAACAAGTCGGCTACGCGCGGTAGACCACCGGTAATATCGCGAGTCTTCGAAGATTCTTGAGGAATACGTGCTAATGCATCACCAACGTTAATTGGTGCGTTATCGTCAAGATTCACAATCGCGTGACCTGGTAAGAAGTATTGCGCAGGTACTTCAGTACCTGGGATCATCAAATCGCTACCATCAGCAGCAACAAGACGGATCATTGGACGCATCTCTTTACCAGCAGTAGGACGTTGACCTACTTCTAGTACCACGATTGAAGAAAGACCAGTTAGTTCGTCTGTTTGACGTGTCATAGTGACACCTTCAATCATATCTACGAACTTAATACTACCCGCCACTTCAGTAATAATTGGGTGAGTATGCGGATCCCACTTAGCGATAATTTCGCCAGCAGCTACGCCATCATCTTCCAATTTCTCAAGTACAGTACCGTAAGGAACCTTATAACGCTCTTTCTCACGACCTAGCTCATCAATAATAGCTAGCTCAGAAGAACGCGATACGATTACCAGCTTACCGTTGCTGTTAGTTACAAACTTAGCGTTATGTAACTTAAGGGTACCTGAGTTCTTAACTTGAACGTTGTTCTCAGCTGAAGCTCGAGACGCCGCACCACCGATGTGGAAAGTACGCATCGTAAGCTGTGTTCCTGGCTCACCAATTGACTGAGCAGCAACAACACCGATTGCTTCACCTTCGTTAATGATATGACCACGAGCCAAATCACGACCGTAACAAGCTTTACACACACCGAAGTCTGTATCACAGCTAATTACTGAACGAACAATCATTTCGTCGATAGAGTTGTCTTCAACGATGTCACACCATGCTTCGTCAAGAAGCGTGTTACGTGGCACAAGCACTTCTTCAGTACCAGGCTTGAACACGTCTTGTGCAACAACACGACCAAGAACACGCTCACGTAACGGCTCAACTACATCACCACCTTCAATAAGCGGTTTCATAGTTAGACCTTCGTAAGTGCCACAGTCATCTTCAATAACAACTAAATCTTGCGCAACGTCTACTAGACGACGAGTCAGGTAACCAGAGTTAGCTGTCTTCAATGCCGTATCCGCAAGACCCTTACGCGCACCGTGAGTAGAAATAAAGTACTGAGATACGTTTAGACCTTCACGGAAGTTAGCCACAATTGGGGTTTCGATGATTGAGCCATCTGGCTTAGCCATCAGACCACGCATACCGGCCAACTGACGAATCTGTGCAGCACTACCACGAGCGCCTGAGTCGGCCATCATGTAGATGCTGTTGAACGATTCTTGTTGCTCTTCTTCGCCATCACGGTTAATCACTGTCTCTTTAGACAGGTTTTCCATCATCGCTTTAGAAACTTTTTCGTTCGCGCTTGCCCAGATATCGATTACTTTGTTGTAACGCTCACCGGCTGTTACTAGACCAGATTGGAACTGCTCTTGAATTTCAAGAACTTCCGCTTCAGCATCCGCTACTAGCGTGTACTTAAGATCTGGAATAACCATATCGTCGATACCTACAGAGGCACCCGAGATAGTTGCAAAGTGGAAACCTGTGTACATCAATTGGTCAGCAAAGATAACGGTATCTTTAAGACCTAGTTGACGGTAACAAGTGTTCAATAGCTTAGAGATCTGCTTCTTGCCCATGTTTTGGTTAACCAAATCATAAGAAAGACCTTTCGGTAAGATCTGTGAAAGCAATGCACGACCAACGGTTGTATCAACAACACGACGAGTCTTAACTTTTTCGCCAGCTTCGTTCGTCGTTGTTTCCGTAATACGTACTTTAACGCGAGCGTGTAGCTCAGCAACACCAGTGCGGTAAGCTTTTTCAGCTTCAGCCACATCAGCGAATGCCATGCCTTCACCCTTGCCGTTGATACGCTCACGGCTAGTGTAGTAAAGACCCAATACAACGTCCTGTGATGGTGTAATCACTGGTTCACCGTTTGCAGGTGAAAGGATGTTGTTGGTAGACATCATTAGTGAACGTGCTTCTAACTGCGCTTCAAGCGTTAGTGGCACATGAACAGCCATTTGGTCACCGTCGAAGTCGGCGTTGTATGCCGCACAAACCAATGGGTGAAGCTGAATTGCTTTACCTTCGATTAGTACTGGCTCAAATGCCTGGATACCTAATCTGTGCAGTGTTGGTGCACGGTTAAGCATCACTGGATGTTCGCGGATCACGTCATCTAGCACGTCCCAAACTTCTGGTACTTCGCGCTCAACCATCTTCTTAGCAGCTTTAATAGTTGTAGCTAAGCCACGACCTTCTAGCTTGCCATAGATGAATGGCTTGAATAGCTCAAGTGCCATCTTCTTAGGAAGACCACACTGGTGTAGACGTAAAGTAGGACCTACGGTAATTACCGAACGACCAGAATAGTCAACACGCTTACCTAGCAAGTTCTGACGGAAACGACCTTGCTTACCTTTGATCATATCGGCCAAAGATTTAAGCGGACGCTTGTTAGAACCCGTAATAGCACGACCACGACGACCGTTATCTAATAGTGCATCAACAGATTCTTGCAACATACGCTTTTCGTTGCGTACGATGATATCTGGAGCAGCTAGGTCTAACAGACGCTTTAGACGGTTGTTACGGTTGATTACACGACGGTAAAGGTCGTTCAAATCAGACGTAGCAAAACGTCCGCCATCTAGTGGAACTAGTGGACGTAGATCTGGTGGCAGAACCGGCAGCACTTTAAGGATCATCCACTCAGGCTTGTTACCTGAAGTGAAGAATGCCTCAATAAGCTTAAGACGCTTAGTGATCTTCTTACGACGAGTCTCAGAATTGATTGATGGCAATTCTTCGCGCATCATTTCAATTTCTTTCTCAAGATCGATAGCACGTAGCAATTCTAGAACTGCTTCAGCACCCATCTTAGCTTCGAATTCATCACCGTACTCTTCCAATGCATCCAGATAGTTTTCTTCTGTTAGCATTTGGCCGCGTTCAAGACTGGTCATGCCAGGCTCGATTACCACGAAAGATTCGAAGTAAAGTACACGTTCGATATCACGAAGAGTCATGTCTAGCATCAAACCGATACGAGACGGCAGTGACTTCAAGAACCAAATGTGTGCAACTGGGCTAGCAAGATCGATGTGACCCATACGCTCACGACGCACTTTAGTCTGTGTAACTTCAACGCCACACTTTTCACAGATCACACCACGGTGCTTAAGACGCTTATACTTACCGCATAAACATTCGTAATCTTTTACTGGACCAAAAATACGCGCACAGAACAAACCTTCACGCTCAGGCTTGAATGTACGGTAGTTAATGGTTTCTGGCTTCTTAACTTCACCAAAAGACCAAGAGCGGATTAGATCTGGCGACGCTAGGCCGATCTTAATACCTTCAAATTCTTCAGTCTTGCTTTGCTGTTTCAGAAACTTTAATAAGTCTTTCACGTTTCTCTCCTGAAGGAGTTAAACCGGGTGCCCTGCAAATGCAGAGCACCAATTTCTTTTGCCATAGAGGCAGTAACCAAGTGTTACTTTTGATCCAGCTCGATATTAATACCGAGTGAACGGATCTCTTTCAACAATACGTTGAAAGATTCAGGCATACCTGGTTGCATCTGATGGTTACCGTCGACGATGTTCTTATACATCTGAGTACGACCGTTCACATCGTCCGACTTAACGGTTAGCATTTCCTGAAGTGTATATGCTGCACCGTAAGCTTCAAGTGCCCATACTTCCATCTCACCGAAACGCTGACCACCGAACTGTGCTTTACCACCCAATGGTTGCTGAGTAACAAGACTGTACGAACCGGTAGAACGGGCGTGCATCTTATCGTCAACCAAGTGGTTAAGTTTTAGCATATACATGTAACCAACGGTTACTTTACGCTCAAACTCATTACCAGTACGACCATCACACAGAGTCAATTGACCTGATTGCGGTAGACCTGCAAGCTCAAGCATCTGCTTGATCTCTTTCTCTTTGGCACCATCAAACGCAGGTGTTGCAATTGGAACACCGCCTTTTAGGTTTTTAGCAAGACGCAAGATTTCATCATCAGTAAATGTATCGATGTCTACGCGCTGCTGCACTTCGTCACCTAAGTCATAAACTTGCTTGATGTATCCGCGAAGTTCTGCCAATTCGCGCTGCTCTTCTAGCATTTCAGTAATACGATTACCGATGCCTTTCGCTGCAGCACCCATATGAACTTCAAGTACCTGACCGATGTTCATACGTGAAGGTACACCTAGTGGGTTCAATACGATGTCCACTGGGTCGCCTTTTTCGTCGTATGGCATGTCTTCAATAGGACAAATCTTAGAGATTACACCCTTGTTACCATGACGACCCGCCATCTTATCACCAGGCTGGATAGTACGCTTAACCGCTAGGTAAACCTTAACGATCTTCAGTACACCAGGTGCTAAGTCATCACCTTGAGTGATCTTACGGCGTTTGATTTCAAACTTCTTATCGAAATCGGCTTTTAGCTCTTCCGCTTGCTCAGCTAGCTGTTCTAGCTCAGTTTGCTTCGCTTCGTCATCGATTGTTTGAATCAATAACTGTGAGCGTGGAATTGCATTAAGTTGCGCTTCATCGAAACCAGCACCTAGTAATAGGTTGCGAGCACGACCAAGAACACCTTCTTCAAGAATTTGGAACTCTTCAGTCAAATCCTTCTTCGCCTGAGCGATATGCATCTCTTCGATTTCTACAGCACGCTTGTCTTTCTCAACGCCGTCACGAGTAAATACTTGTACGTCGATGATAGTACCTTTAACAGAGTTAGGTACACGTAGTGAGCTGTCTTTAACGTCAGAGGCTTTCTCGCCGAAGATTGCACGGAGAAGCTTCTCTTCTGGAGTCAGCTGAGTTTCACCTTTAGGTGTTACTTTACCAACTAGGATGTCGCCACCCTTAACTTCTGCACCGATATAAACGATACCTGATTCGTCAAGCTTAGAAAGCGCAGACTCACCAACGTTTGGAATATCAGCTGTGATCTCTTCGCTACCCAACTTAGTATCACGAGCAATACATGAAAGCTCCTGAATGTGGATAGTTGTAAAACGGTCTTCTTGAGCTACACGCTCAGAAATCAAAATCGAGTCTTCGAAGTTGTAACCGTTCCAAGGCATGAACGCGATACGCATGTTCTGACCAAGAGCCAAATCACCTAAATCGGTAGATGGACCATCAGCAAGAACGTCGCCACGAACAATTGGGTCACCGACAGAACAACAAGGACGTTGGTTAATACAAGTGTTCTGGTTAGAACGCGTGTACTTAGTCAAGTTGTAGATATCGATACCCGCTTCGCCTGGAGTCAGCTCAGCTTCGTTAACTTTAACAACGATACGGCTTGCATCTACGTAGTCAACATAACCACCACGCTTTGCAGCAACAACCACGCCTGAGTCAACAGCAAGTGTACGTTCAATACCAGTACCAACTAGAGGCTTATCAGCCTTAAGTGTAGGAACTGCCTGACGTTGCATGTTCGCACCCATCAATGCACGGTTCGCGTCATCGTGTTCTAGGAACGGAATTAGTGATGCCGCAACAGAAATAATCTGTTGTGGTGATACGTCCATATATTGGATGTCAGATGCACCCATAAACGTTGAATCACCTTTGTGACGACAAGCAATTAGCTCGTCCATCATGCGGTTGTTTTCATCTAATTCTACGTTTGCCTGAGCAATAACGTAACGGCCTTCTTCGATTGCTGATAAGTAATCTACTTCTTCAGTAACCACGCCATCGATTACCTTGCGGTAAGGCGTTTCTAAGAAACCATAGTTGTTAGTACGCGCAAAGGTTGACAACGAGTTGATCAAACCAATGTTTGGACCTTCTGGCGTTTCGATTGGACATAGACGACCGTAGTGAGTCGGGTGTACGTCTCGAACTTCGAAACCAGCACGTTCACGTGTTAGACCACCTGGACCTAGAGCAGAGATACGACGCTTATGCGTCACTTCTGACAATGGGTTGTTTTGGTCCATGAACTGTGAAAGCTGTGAAGAGCCAAAGAATTCTTTAACAGCAGCAGAAATTGGCTTAGCGTTGATCAAGTCCTGAGGCATAAGCTCATTCAGATCGCCAAGGCTTAAACGCTCACGTACGGCACGTTCTACACGAACTAGACCAACACGGAACTGGTTTTCAGCCATTTCACCAACACTACGGATACGACGGTTACCTAGGTGATCGATATCATCTACTTCGTCCAAACCATTACGGATGGCGATGATGTTCTTCATCACGGCAACGATATCTTCTTTCGAAAGGATACCCGTACCTTCGTCGTCATCAATGCTTAGACGACGGTTGAACTTCATACGACCTACTTTAGATAGGTCATAACGCTCTTCACTGAAGAACAAGTTCTGGAATAGTGCTTCTGCAGCATCTTTGGTTGGTGGCTCACCAGGACGCATCATACGGTAGATTTCAACTAGCGCTTCTAGGCGGTTAGTTGTTGAATCAATACGTAGAGTGTCAGAGATGTAAGCACCGTTATCAAGTTCGTTGATATACAGAGTGCTGATCTCTTTGATGCCAGCCATTGATAGCTTAGCAAGATCTTCAAGACTGATTTCGGCGTTAGCAGAAACCAATACTTCGCCTGTATCTGGATCAATATAGTCTTGACCAGAAATCTTACCAGAGATGTACTCTACTGGTACTTCAAGCTCAGTTGTGTTTGACTTTTCAAGTTGGCGAATGTGACGTGCAGTGATGCGACGACCTTTCTCAACTAATACTGTACCGTCAGCGTCTTTAATATCATAACTTGCAGTTTCGCCACGTAGACGGTCTGCAACAAGATCCATTACTAATGAATCTTTCTTGATCTTAAAGTTAACGCGATCGAAGAACAGGTCAAGGATATCTTGAGTTGAATAATCTAGCGCGCGCAGAATGATCGAAGCCGCAAGTTTACGACGACGGTCAATACGTACGAATAGCGCATCTTTAGGATCGAATTCAAAGTCTAACCAAGAACCACGGTAAGGAATAATACGTGCGTTATACAGCACCTTACCTGAAGAGTGGGTTTTACCACGGTCATGATCAAAGAATACGCCTGGGCTACGATGTAGCTGAGACACGATTACACGCTCAGTACCGTTGATAACAAAGGTACCGTTGTCAGTCATAAGAGGGATATCCCCCATATAGACTTCTTGTTCTTTAATGTCTTTTACTGTGCCAGGTGCAGCTTCACGGTCATACAGAACCATACGCAGTTTAACGCGTAGAGGTGCAGAGTATGTAACACCGCGGATTTGACACTCTTTCACATCAAAAACTGGCTCGCCTAGCTTGTAGCTGACATATTGCAGCTCAGAATTACCAGAAAAGCTCTTGATGGGAAAAACGCTACGGAAAGCAGCTTCAAAGCCACGCTCACCAGTAGGATCTTGATCGGTGAACTTCTTAAAAGAGTCCAACTGGATTGACAAAAGGTAAGGGATGTCTAAAACACGTTGACGTTTACCAAAGTCTTTGCGAATACGCTTCTTTTCAGAATAGGAGTAAACCATGGGTTTCCTCTGATTGCGAGATGTGACCAAGTCTGAATCAACCTAATGTTGAAACAGCGCGTTTGCCCATCACCGTTGAAAGCAAGAACCCAACCAGTAATCTCTGCTAGGAACTGCGAAATCTGGCGATAAACGGTGAAAAAAAAATCGCCTGCGCTTACAGCGCAAAAAAGGCCGACGGTTAAAAAACCGCCAGCCTCCGCCCGATTACTCGGGAGGTTGTAAGTTAGAGTATAACTTACTTGATCTCTACTGCAGCACCAGCCGCTTCTAGATCAGCTTTAAGAGCTTCAGCTTCTTCTTTAGAGATAGCTTCTTTAACTGCTACTGGAGCAGATTCAGCCATGCCTTTAGCTTCTTTCAGGCCTAGACCTGTAGCGCCACGAAGAGCTTTAATTACAGCAACTTTGTTGTCGCCGTGAGAAGTAAGAATTACGTCGAATTCTGTTTTCTCTTCAACAGCAGCAGCATCGCCACCACCTGAAACAACAGCAGCAGCAGCAGAAACGCCGAACTTCTCTTCCATTGCTTCGATTAGTTCAACAACTTCCATTACAGACATTGCTGCAAGGGCTTCTAAGATTTGGTCTTTAGTGATAGACATAACAAAAGTTTCCTAATTGTACTGAATTCAATTTTAATTAAGCGGCTAATAAATTTATTAAGCAGCTTCTTTCTGATCGCGTAAAGCGGCCAATGTACGAACGAACTTGCCAGCAGATGCTTCTTTTAGAGTCATCATGAACTGAGCTAGTGCTTCTTCGTAAGTTGGTAGTTTTGCTAAACGATCAATATTTTCTGCAGGGATTAATTCCCCTTCAAAGGCTGCTGCTTTGATTTCGAACTTCTCTTGTGATTTAGCGAAGTCTTTAAGAAGACGCGCTGCTGCACCTGGGTGCTCATTAGAGAATGCAATCAAAGTAGGACCAGTAAACGTTTCGTTTAGGCACTCAAAATCAGTACCAGCAACAGCGCGTTTAACAAGAGTGTTACGTACTACACGAATATACACTCCAGCTTCACGAGCTGCTTTACGAAGTCCGGTCATATTAGCTACAGTTACGCCGCGAGAATCGGCTACAACTGCAGATAAAGCACCTTTGGCAGCTTCGTTGACTTCAGCAACAATCGCTTTTTTGTCTTCGAGTCCTAACGCCATTGGTATACTCCTGGATTCTATCTAGGGAAAACTCCCTAGCAATTACCATGCTAAACATCTATTGATGCCTAGCGACTTACGGCGCGAAAAATTCCAGCAGACAAAAATCTATCTGGGGTCCGACACCGTCTACGCAGGAAATTAAGTTAATCTTTTGACTAACACCTACGGTCTTGGACGGAGGCTATTAGCTAACCTAAAAGGTTAATCCATAGCCCCAACCCTACAAAGTGCGCGCATTATAGACTAACGCGCGAGCTTTGTAAATTTACTTTGCGTCTTCCAGAGAACCCTGGTCAACCGCAACACCTGCACCCATAGTGGTAGAGATGCTTACTTTCTTAATGAAAACGCCTTTAGCAGCAGCTGGCTTAGCTTTCTTAAGCGCGCCAATTAGTGCTTCTAAGTTTTCTTTAAGTTGAGCTGGTTCGAAGTCCACTTTACCGATAGTAGTGTGGATGATACCGTTCTTATCGTTACGGTAGCGTACTTGACCCGCTTTAGCGTTCTTAACTGCTTCAGCAACGTTTGGCGTTACAGTACCAGTTTTTGGGTTAGGCATAAGACCACGTGGGCCTAAGATTTGACCTAACATACCAACAACGCGCATTGCATCTGGAGATGCGATAACTACGTCGAAGTTCATTTCGCCAGCTTTGATCTGTGCAGCAAGCTCGTCCATACCAACAAGCTCAGCGCCAGCTTCTTTAGCAGCTTCAGCGTTAGCACCTTGAGTGAACACAGCAACACGTACTTCACGACCAGTACCGTGTGGTAGCACAGTAGCGCCACGAACGTTTTGGTCAGATTTACGTGGGTCAACACCTAGGTTAACTGCAACGTCAACACTTTCTAGGAACTTAGCAGTAGCTAGTTCTTTAAGAAGTGCAACAGCTTCATTGATGTCGTAGCTTTTAGTCGCTTCAACTTTCTCGCGAATTAGACGAGCGCGTTTAGTTAGCTTTGCCATTATATTAGTCCTCTACTACCAAACCCATTGAACGCGCAGTACCTTCAATTGAGCGAGTCATCGCTTCAATATCAGCACCAGTCATATCAGCGGCTTTAGTCTCAGCAATTTCCTGGACAGCGCTACGCTTGATAGTTCCCACTTTTTCAGTGTTAGGACGGCCAGAACCTGATTTCAGACCTGCTGCTTTAAGCAGTAGGAAAGACGCAGGTGGAGTCTTAGTTTCGAAAGTGAAAGAGCGATCAGTGTAAACAGTGATAACTACAGGAATTGGCATACCTTTCTCGAACTTTTCAGTACGAGCGTTGAATGCTTTACAGAATTCCATGATGTTAACACCTTTCTGACCCAATGCAGGGCCTACTGGTGGCGACGGGTTTGCAGCACCGGCTGCTACTTGCAGTTTGATGTAACCATCAACTTTCTTTGCCATGAGACATTTTCCTCAAGTTTGGGTTCAAACGCTATCAGCACTATGCTGAACAGCTCCCCGAAAAATATGGGAGCGAATTATATATAAATTCGCTCCCATTTCCAAATAGTATTTGCGCTTTATTTAATCAGCTTTTTTCAATCTGACTAAAATCAAGTTCTACAGGTGTTGAACGACCGAAGATCATTACAGAAACCTTAACGCGGTTCTTCTCATAATCGACTTCTTCAACAGTACCGTTAAAGTCAGCAAAAGGTCCGTCAGTAACACGAACAACTTCACCAGCTTCAAACATAACGCGATGCGTTGGAGACTCAGTAGTTTCTTGTAGACGCTGTAAAATAGCATCAGCTTCTTTATCAGAAATTGGTGCTGGACGATCAGACGTACCACCGATGAAGCCCATTACACGAGGGATGCTTTTCACCAAGTGCCAGCTTTCATCGTTCATTTCCATCTGGACTAATACATAGCCAGGGAAAAACTTACGCTCGCTCTTACGACGTTGGCCTGCACGCATTTCAACTACTTCTTCAGTAGGAACAAGAACCTCACCAAAGTAAGCTTCCATTTCGTGCATTCTGATATGTTCAAGCAGAGTTTTGCATACACGGCCTTCATAGCCGGAAAACGCTTGAATTACATACCATCTCTTTTTAGCTTCAGTAGCTTCAGTCATACTTAATGCCTATACGCCTGTAATAAAATTAACAATTCTAAGCAATACTGCATCTAGGCCCCATAGGATTAAACCTAAAACGGCTGTTGCAGCTAATACAATAAAAGTTGTATTGAGTGCTTCTTGACGCGTAGGCCAAACCACTTTACGAACTTCAATCTGTGATTCACGAGCAAAAGTTAAAGCTTGCTTGCCTTTTTCTGTTTGCAACGCGATGAAACCAGCGATAGCAAACGTCACGACTACACTCAGAGCGCGAACCACAACATTTGCTTCATTAAAATATTGATTGCCAATAATTGCAGCAGCCAACAAGACTACGACTAGGCCCCACTTTACGATATCCAGAGAGTTACCCTGGCTTTCAGTATTTGTTGTCATCGGTTAATTCCGTTACTCACTACGATCTGAGTCAAGTGACGCTATTAAAAACAGCATTTTGCTCAGTGAAAAATTCAGTCAGACTCGCTATCCGAACTGGCGACCGCTCAATATACTCAGATAAAGTATAATCAACGACTCAAAAATCGGTCATAGATTGTATTCTTATTCCACTTATTTGGCAAGAATACATAGCGCAGCTTAACTAACAAATTCAACCAAAATGCAATAAAAACAAAAAAGGCAGCCTAAGCTGCCTTTTTCAGTATCGAGTTAAGACTCGTTGCTAATTAAGCAACGATCTCAGCTACAACACCAGCACCAACTGTACGGCCACCTTCACGGATAGCGAAGCGCAAACCTTCGTCCATCGCGAT
>NZ_JBFRNX010000040.1:11624-64155 GCF_041471165.1 Shewanella sp. 10N.261.52.F9 | reverse complement strand
GCTATAGGTGCTTATACTTTAATATATAATCCTCAAATTTGGATTTCTACAATGTTTTTCAATTTATTTTTTTATTTTATATTTTATTTATTTGTAAAGGTTAGGTACTTAAAGTGACTATTAAGAAAAAAATATGCGTCATAATCTCACTGTATAACCCATGCCTTGAAAGATTGGCAGTACTAATTCCTAATTTATTGGAACAAACCGACCTTGTTATTCTTGTAGATAATTCATCGGATAATAATAAAGTTGTTGGTTTTGAGTATGATAAAGTAAAAAAGATCTCTCAGGATAATTCAGGTATTACTGGAGCAATGAACTCTGGTATAAAATATGCTGGCAATTCATTTGATTATTTTTTACTCCTAGATCAAGATAGCTATTTTTCATCAGTTCAATTATCTAAATTCATTGAAGATGCGATAGATAGTAATTATCCGATAATAGCCCCAACCATTGTCAACTCTGCAGGAAAAAGCATCCACGATAGCTTTTTTAAAGCGGAAAAGCATGGCGATAAATTTTCATTAGTTGCAAGAACACAATTGTCAGGAATGTTAATTAAATACGAGGTTTTAGGTCGAGTTGGATTATTTAATGAAGATTACTTCTTGAACTTGGGGGATACAGAATGGTGTTTGCGGGCGAAGAAACAAGGATATGATTTTCGTTTAAATAATTGTGTTCAGCTTGTTCATGATTACGGGGATGGTTTTTCTTCATTATTTGGCTATAAATTTTTTTATGGTGCCCCGTTCAGGTTACACTATAGATCTAGAGACTCGTTGCGTTTGATCTTTTCATGTGTTAGCTCAAAAAAATTAAAGTTTAAGCTATTTATGAAGTTGTGTTTTACGCTATTTGAAATTTTAACTCTAGATTCTAAATTAAAAAGATATAAATTTTTCTTTTCTGGAATTCGTGCCTTTTTCAAACAAGAATCAGGAATAATGAAATAATAACCTTGAAGTGTAACAATTATGAATATAAAAATGGAAAATAATAAAACTTTAGCTACTTTTGCTAGACACATGATATGTCCTAAATATTTTAGTGATAGTAAGCTAAGTGTCAATGGAAAGTTATCTGTAGGGGCCGCAGGTAACGAATATTTTAATTCATATGTTTTTCGTATGAGTTCAAAACACTATACTCAAGATAGTATACCTGATGAATATGTTTTATTAGAAAAGATAAAGAGAGCCTTGGGAAGGTGTGGACGTAAAAAGCCATTGCTATTATTAAGCGATGGCAAAGACTCAATGTCTCTTGCGTTAGCATACAAGAAAGCAGGCCTTTCTGTTAATACACTAACTTTTTTAAGAAAAGATGATCACAAATTGAAAGAGTATGTAAAGAGTATTGCTACTCAGTTAGGTCATACTGCTTATTTTGTCGATGTAGATACAATCATTGAGAAGTTCAATTCAAAAATATTTTTAAATTCCTGTACAAAAATGCCAAATCTAGTAATGGATCAAGGTTATCTTTTCTTTTTATTTGGTTTACGTGCTTTCTTCGATGAGACTGGTTTTTTACCTAAAGATTATGCGGTAATTGATGGATTAGGCAATGATGAAACATTTGGTTACCTTCCGTCGATTGACCAAGTTAAGTCCTTCAAGCTGTCACTCCTAAACCTTTGGAAATTTAGACCTAACTCTTTGCCAGGTTTAAGGTGGTATATACGTTCACCTGCAGAGTCGCATGGTGATTTATCCGCATTGTCATGTTTTTTTCCATTGAGAGGGAGCTTTCCTTTAAATTCATTTTTTTCAAAGATAAATAAATCTATGAATGAAGTCGAGTTTATTGATTTTCGAGCTTTTTCTCGGGGATCATTTCATGATCACCAATGTATGATGGGGAAAACTAGAGCTGCAGCCAAGGAACTTGGTTGCGAAGTATATTTTCCTTGGATTGATGAAGAGCTAGCAAATTATGTATTTAATTTACCTTTGGAGTTTAAATTTGATTTCAAGTTGTATGAAAACAAGACCTTGCTGAGACGTCTTTTGATTAAAGAGCTTAATTGGTCACAGTCTAAAAGAGGTGTTGATCTTTATTTTGATATAAATTTGGACAAGTTTCTAAATGAGGTTGTTTTACAAGTTGTACCTATAGATGTAATCGAAAAAATTTCTAAAAATAGATTGCTACCTTTATATGTAAAGAAGCGTGCCTCGTTAGAGTTGATGAATTTTTATGGCTTCTGTTTAGGTCAAGGCTATACCCATCAGGAAATTAAGCGTTTATTATGCAAGTAGCTACGAGTTCAGTTAATAGTCACAAGGTCTCTTTTCTTTTATCCTTGTACGATGCAGAAAACCCCAAATTTTTTGATGAGTGCTTAAAAAGTATATCTGAACAAACTTATAATAATTTTGAAGTGGTAGTTGTTTATGATGGGCCTATAAATAACGAGCTAGTAAAGGTTGTAAATAAGTTTGTACATAAAATGGATGTGAAGGTTGTTCAATTAGATTGTAATTCAGGACTGGCTAAATCACTTAATTACGGACTTTCTTTTTGCGAAGCAGAGTTTATAGCACGATTAGATACTGATGATGCTGCTTTACCTGAGAGATTAGAAAAACAAGTTTCTTTTTTATTAAGTCATCCCGAGATATCAGTATTAGGGAGTGGGGCGACAGTAATTGATCTTGAAGGGAATGTGACTGGTGAAAAGGTAAACCCAGAATCTAATAGCGATATAATTTCCTCTTTATGGTGCAATCCAATTATACATCCGAGCGTTATGTTTAGAAAATCTGAAATTATTAATAATGGTGGATATGACGAAAGCTTGAGGCGTAGGCAGGATTATGAACTTTGGTTTAGGTTAGCAAGTAACAAATTGAGATTTCATAATTTGAATGAAAGCCTTATTTATTATCGATTTGACTATCACACTATAAAAAAACAAAATTTTAAGTTGAATTATGAGCAAGGTAAAATAGGTTTTAAAGGTAGCTTGCGATTAGGCTTGCCGCTTCATAAAGCACTCTTGTGTTTTTATCCTTGTTTTAGAATTATTTTTCCAGATTATCTTCAAAGGTTTTTTAACACGATATTTAGAAAGTTTGATCCTAGGCGGAACACAGCTTAATTATGTATCTTTATGTACTTTTTATCATTAAAAACATTGATTTATACAAGCTGTCTAAATGTTAGTTTACATGGAGTACAGTTTTTAATGATGTTGGTATTTAAGTTTAGCTGATAATTAAACCTAAATTTTAAAGCGGTTTATTGTATAGCCCGCAATTTTAAATGTTTAAAATAATTTGTTATGTATGTTTCGTTTTCCTGGCTTTTAAGTAAGTCTTATGTGACTAGATTAAAAGTATTACCATCAGCTGAATTTCACTCATTTTACATTGGCTAACTCTGTTTTTTTATAGTCAAACATTTTTGGTGGAATTTGATATATAGTTAAAGGGGGCGAAATTTATTATAATTTTTAGGTTTAAATTAGAATTGAATAATTAATGTAGTTAGTTGACTTACACGTGGGAAGGCGTTGTTAAATCAGAATTTGCTGATTGTAGATTAAATAATACTACATTTAGAACGAGCTAATAAAAATTTGTTTAAATCCTATGTTTTATAATTTAGACGCTAATTTTATGAATTTGAATTTGGTAGCCTGCTGTTAGTTTGAGTTGGTTATGATTTTTTCTATAACTTTTTTAAGGGTCAAAGTAATGAAAGTTTTATTAACTGGGGCTTCAGGTTTTGTTGGAAGAGTTTTGGTATCGAATGAACCTTCGTTATTCCGTTGTGTGATCCGAAATCAAGATGCCGATTCATTTTTAGATAGCTATATGATTAATAGTTTGTCTAAGGATACTTATTGGGATGGGGCTTTTGTTGGTTGTGACTCAGTGATACATTTGGCAGGGTTAGCGCATACAAATAGAGCTTCCTGTGACGATTTTAACGTTGTTAATGTGGAGGGCACGCTTCATTTAGCATCAGAGGCTGTAAAGGCTGGTGTTAGACGTTTTATATTCGTTAGTTCCATTGGTGTTTATGGAACTTCTACTAGTCAAAAATCTTTTTCAATACATTCACCCCCCAAACCTCACAATTATTATTCTCTATCTAAATATCAAGCCGAGGTCGGTTTAATCGATATTGCGAAGAAGACGGGTCTTGAAGTAGTAATTATTCGTCCAACTTTAGTTTATGGGGCACTAGCTCCAGGTAATTTTGGCATGTTAACAAAGTTAGTTAAAAAGGTGCCTTTTTTACCTTTTGGAGCTTGCAATAATAAGAGAGACTTTATTTCTGTTCAGAATTTGGCGGATTTGCTAATAACATGCGTGAACTCGCCAAATGCAGCAGGGCATACCTTTCTTGCTTCAGATGGCGAAACAGTTTCTATCAAGGAATTCACAAATGCAATCGCTAGAGGGTTTAATAAAAAGTTAATTCAGCTACCTGTTCCAGTTAGTCTTATGTACTTAGCTGCGCGCCTTGTCGGAAAAGTTACAATGGCAGAACAGCTTTTAGGAAACTTAGAAGTTGACTCTTCTAATGCTCAAGATGTCTTAGGATGGGTTCCTCCCTACACAATGGAGCAGGCAATGGCTTCACTTTCAGAGAGTAAAAAATGATTCGTTTAATTGATTTGCTAGCAGCCTTCTTTGGTTTGCTCTTACTGTGGCCTGTCTTACTTATTGTTACTATTATCGGCATGTTTGACACCGGATCACCAATTTTTGTGCAGACACGTGTTGGTCGAAATAAAAAGCCATTTAAGTTGATTAAATTCCGTACTATGCCTGTTGAAACGAAGTCAGTTGCTAGTCACTTAGCGAGTAACGTATCAATTACAAAGTTAGGTAATTTTCTACGTAAAACTAAGATTGATGAGTTACCGCAATTAATTAACGTGCTTAAAGGTGAAATGAGTTTGGTTGGTCCTCGACCGAACTTATTTAATCAAGAAGATTTAATTAAAGAGCGAGATGAGTTAGGGATTTACGATGTTTTACCTGGCGTTACAGGTTTAGCTCAAGTTCAAAACATTGATATGTCTACGCCGGCTTTGTTAGCCAAAATTGATAAACAGATGATTGATAATTTAACAGTTAAAGATTACTTCAAGTACATTATGATGACGGTCACTGGTAGTGGTTCAGGGGACGCCATAAATTAATAGTTTTCGCTTAATTCTCTATTTTTGCTCTTTAAAATCTGCTTTGGCAGTTTTGAAATTTTGAAATCAAAGGTTTATAAAAATAAATATGAAGATTGCTATCGCTGGTACTGGTTATGTTGGGTTATCAAACGCAATGCTACTTTCGCAGCATAATGAAGTTGTTGCCATAGATATTGTTGAAGAAAAAGTCGATATGTTGAATAATGGTATTTCGCCAATTGTTGATGAAGAGATAACAGAATTTCTTCAAAATCGTGCACTTTCATTTACAGCAACTTTAGACAAAGAGTTTGCATACAAAAATGCAGAATATGTAATTATTGCTACGCCGACAGATTACGACGTTAAAACAAACTTCTTTAATACATCATCTATTGAAGCAGTAATAAAAGATGTAATGTTAATTAACCCAAAAGCGATAATGGTTATCAAGTCAACTGTACCAGTTGGTTATACAAGTCGTATTACTGCAGAATTTGGTTGTAATAACTTGATATTTTCTCCAGAGTTTTTACGTGAAGGTAGGGCACTTTATGATAACCTTTACCCTTCACGTATTATTGTCGGTGAACAAAGTGAGCGAGCAAAAACATTTGCTAAGTTACTAGTTCAAGGCGCAATTAAAGAAAATATTGATGTTTTATTTACTGATGCTACTGAAGCTGAAGCTATCAAGTTGTTTTCTAACACTTATCTAGCGCTTCGCGTTGCCTACTTTAATGAGTTAGACACCTATGCAGAATCTCATGGCTTGAATTCTCGTCAAATTATTGAAGGAGTTGGTTTAGATCCCCGTATCGGCAGTCATTACAATAACCCTTCATTTGGTTATGGTGGTTATTGCTTACCTAAAGACACTAAACAATTACGCGCCAACTACTCAGATGTACCGAATAATATCATTGGTGCAATTGTTGACTCAAATACCACGCGTAAGGATTTTATAGCGGATGCAATTTTAAAGCGTGAGCCTAAAATCGTCGGTATTTACCGCTTAATAATGAAAACTGGATCAGATAACTTCAGGGCATCGAGTATTCAAGGGATAATGAAGCGTTTGAAAGCCAAAGGCATTCAGGTAGTGGTATTTGAGCCAGTGATTGAAGAAGACCACTTTTTCCACTCTGAAGTTATAAAATCACTTAAAGACTTTAAGGCTATGTCAGATGTTATTGTATCTAATCGCATGGTTGATGAAATTCGAGATGTAAGTGATAAGGTGTATACTCGAGACCTTTTTGGTTCAGACTAGTTTTTGAGGTAAAAAATATGAAGTATTTGGTCACAGGTACAGCTGGATTTATTGGTAGTGCAGTTGTTGAAAAACTAGTAGCAAACGGGCATGAGATAGTTGGTATTGATAATATTAACGATTATTACGACCCTGCTTTAAAATATGCACGTTTAAAACGTATCGAACACAAAAACTTTCGGTTAGTAGAATTAGATATTGCGGATAGAGATTCTGTAACGCAATTATTTGAAAGTGAAAGCTTTGACCGTGTTATCCACCTGGCCGCACAAGCCGGTGTTCGATATTCGATTGAAAATCCACACGCTTATGCTGATTCGAATTTAGTTGGACATTTGAATATCCTAGAAGGCTGTAGGAACACAAAAGTTCAACATCTAGTTTATGCTTCATCTAGTTCGGTATATGGTTTAAATAGTAAAACGCCATTTGCTACATCAGATAGCGTTGACCACCCTGTTTCGCTTTACGCTGCAACTAAAAAGTCTAATGAGTTGATGGCGCATAGCTATTCTCACCTTTACGATATTCCTACGACAGGTCTTAGATTTTTCACCGTATATGGTAGCTGGGGACGGCCAGATATGGCCCCCTTTATCTTTACCAAAAAGATCCTAGATGGCGAAACTATTGACATCAATAATAATGGTGACATGTGGCGTGATTTTACTCATGTAGATGATATTGTTGAAGGTGTTGTGCGTATAGCTGATGTCATCCCAAATAGAGATGCATCCTGGACTGTTGAGGCTGGTTCGCCAGCAACGAGTTCTGCACCTTATGCTGTGTATAATATAGGTCATGGCTCTCCAATTAATTTAATGGGTTTTGTCAAAGCTATTGAAGAAGAGTTGGGGATAGAAGCTAAGAAAAATTTCCGAGAGATGCAGCCTGGGGATGTTTACCAGACCTATGCTGATGTTGAGGATTTATTTGAAGCAACTGGCTATAAGCCTAAAGTTGGTGTTAAAGAAGGTGTTGCTGAATTCATTCGGTGGTATCGAGAGTTTTATAACAAGTAAGCTTTAATTACATCACATTGAAATATGCTATTCACATTAAAGGTGAATAGCATTTATTTTTTGAAATAACACCCAATAATTGTCGAGTTAACACCTCCTTATTCACTCTATATAGTAAGTAGTGCTAATTAAGTCCGTGTCCCCTCATCAATAAATCAAAAGCCTTACCATCTGTTCTAGACGCATTAGCCACATAAGGCGCGTACACATCAAATAGCAGTCTCGTATCACTGTGTCCTAGCATTTGCGATACATATAGTGGGTTCTCATGTGCAGCTATATGCAAAACGGCTGCCGTATGGCGTGTTTCGTACGGTCGTCGTAGTTTTAACCCTGCCTTTTTAAGCGTTGGATACCAGAGCTTTCTACTCACATAGTGGGTTTCTAATGGTGTGCCAGACGGTCCGATAAACACAAAGTTTGAATCCGATTGGCTTGCATCTTTTACCCGCTTAAATGCTTCATACACCGACTCACACATCTTCAATTCTCTACGCGATTTAGGCGTTTTAACATCACATGTTTCACCATTGACCCAGTTTTGTCTAATCCGGATTAATCGATGGTCAAAATCGATATGTTGCCATTCCAACCCATGCACTTCACAGCTTCTCATCCCAGTCCAAAAGCGGACAATAAAGTAATCCTTCCATTGTTTAGACACGTGAGTTAAAAATTGTCGCACTTCATCAATTGTCATCGGGTGCGATTCGGCTTTTTCTTCTTTGAGAGAGCGATAACGTCTTAACAAATAGTCAAATTTACATTCTTCTGCCGCAAGGCTGACTATCGCTACTAGCGGCCACAGAATATTGTTAATGCGTCGATTGGATAACAGCCGAGAACCATCCTTTTTCTCGCCTTCCATTAATGCCTGACGAAAAAAATCAACTTGCGATAGGGTGACTTCGTTAACCAAAGTATTACCAAACTTCGGGATTAGGTATTTATCTAGGGTATTACGCACGGTATCGCGGTAACTGTTTTTCCATTTGGCTTTTTGTCGTTCAAACCACTGATTAGCAAACGTATCAAAAAATGGATATTGTCGGTCGGGATATTTATCTCGTTGTAGCTTCTCAAACTTGGTGACTTTTTTACTTTTTGGAAAATAATCGCGATATTGAAAACTGCCTAAATCAATTTCAGCATTCATTTGTTTGAGGGTAGCTTTGGCACTAGCGAGGTTTTTAGGTGTGGCCATCAGCTTTGTGCCTTCACGAAAGCGGCAGCCATAGAGGTGTAAGTCGAACTGAATGCGCCCGTTAGGGCGGATACGAATATGAGCCATAGTGGCCTCCATTGATTGCAGATCGTTAAATAGATCTGTCCCTTACCAATGGAATTCGTTAGAATTTGCCCATCGGCTGGGTGTGGTTAATAGCCGTCGCAGCCGGTACGGGGTAGGGTGGTTGCCGCCACTCTGCCCCAACTGCTTCTTTATAGGTTAACTCATTTTTTACTTCTCGCTTGTCAATCGCGTTTGCCTGTTTCGCTTGTTAAACACGCTTTCTCAAAGTAAAAGCTAACCAATCATACTTATTTTGTTACTTTCCTTTCCTTCATTGCTAATGACCAATATTGCTTAAAATAGGACTATTGGTTAAAAACACATCTATTACTATAGCTGTAACTGTATATTTGTCCAGTTATCACATTTCTATTCATTACTTTTGATGGCAATGGGCTCTTCAGCAGAGTAGTTATGCTACATGCCCTCAAAACCATACAAGTCAAGCTGCTTTTCTGTTTGGGGGATGTCAGTATTTTCTGCTTGTGTTTCTGTTAGATAGTCCCGTTTTAGTCGTATAGCAGTTTCTATGTTATTGCTTTCTGCTTCGATTGAGATTTTTGCAAAAGGAAGGGCTTCTTTAGAATTGATGTAAAATTCAAAAAATCGTTCTCCTTTCTTATTTTGAGTTATCACCAATTTCACTTGCGATCCGTTAGTTTTGCGGCATTTTCCGGTATCAATGAGATCTTTCGTATCAAAACGATATAAGTGGTCTTCATTATTTTTTACTGCCTGACCGAATATTTGTCGACAAAGATTATTGCCGGATAATCCAGCAGTGACAAATAGTTCACTGTTGTGGACCAACATGAAAGCTTCTGGGTTTTTCTTTATTTCTCTGTATTTTTGATGAGATCTAACCTCGGCGATAAGAGATAGGTAATCAATTACTAAAGCGACTTCAACCATTGGCTTCTCCGGCACGCGCTTGTAAAAGTCAATCAGCCCTGCAATAGAAGATGTGACCGTTTCTTCGGGTGTACTGATGGTCACTATTTCCCCTTCTTGAGCAATAGAGATTGTTGGTGAATCAGTCTGTTTAATCAGCCGTTGTAGTTGAGTTAACACAGGTTGATTTAATGCCATCGGAAGGGGGAACGAAGTATTTTCTGGCATAGGTTTGGTTGTTATTTTACCGGCACGTTGAATTCGGATCTCTTGCTCCCTATCGTCGAACTGTATGTATTCAAACGGTGTTGATTCCTCAGCCTCCTTGCTCAATTGTTTTAAATCGGTCGTCAATACCTCGTGTAAGGCACGTTGCTTCACTGCTTCCATATACTCAATGTGATTTTTGTGTATGGGAAGAGTGGCAAACTGGCGCAGGGCCCGGTATATCGGTTGCATGAGTTCAGGTTGGCTTAACGCACTTTCGATGTGAGTTGCTTGAATGTAGCGCCCCTTTGAAGACCTTAGCTTAAATTGCAATGCGTAACTGTTGTGTTTTGAAAGTGCTTGATTCGTAGCGATGACTGATTTAATTGATTGACTAAAAAAGTCACCTGGTAAAGCGAATTCGGCCTGTTTGAATCGATGCCCTTTGGTTAATGGCTGAGTAATCAGGGTATAGTCCGGTGATGAGCCACCTATCCAGGTTATCGTCTTGTCTTTTGGCGATATGATCACACTAACGCAATAGTCGGATTTTGTACTATTCAATTGCTTTGTCATAGCAGCAAATGAATCAAGCTTTTCGGTAGGGATAATAAGATTACTCATAAGTGCCTCTGCTATTTTGAAGGTGATTTAAAAATGGGTGGAAATGCTGCAGGAGTTTCTGGTTCGCGTTTGATGTCGCAGTCAATATGATGCTAAGGAAACTGTTGCCATCTGATTGTTTTGAAGATTTAACAATCTCTCCTGGCTTGGCATAATGTTGATGTAGGAGAGTTAATTGACGCGCTTTGTTGGTTTTTCGATTGATAGTCAATTCAAATGACAGTGATAGCCACTGCCACTGAGGTTGTCGAAAAGTGGCTTTTATCAGTTTTGCATTTTTTACATTGCACGCTAGCTTCACTCGAAGATAATCTGCCTTTTGCTTACTGGTACTGATTTCAATCAGTGGCAGGTTGCGGAGCGCAGTGATCTGTTGTTTAGCAAACTTTTGATGACCATGTTTACCCGAATGCTGCCAAACATGACTTAAGGCTGCCCAGTCTGTAGCACTTGCTTTTTGCATTTGTAGGAATAGATAGCGGATGAAGTCAGGGGATTGAACACCTTGTAGGTTGCCTAACCAGAGTTGAACGTATGATGGATTCACATTGTCGCTCAATTGAGGGGAGCACGCTTGTTGGTGATCGCTATCAGCTCGTTCGCGATTAAATAACCAAGACTTTATCATCGACTCACTGAGGCTAATTGGTATTTTTTGGCGCTGACTTGCAGTTCTATCTCGATACAGCTTATTGAGTGAGGCTAATTGACGCGATAGATCATTCGAGGTTGCTGAGAGCTGTAATAGATAGCGTAACTCTGAGTGACAAAAGTCTCGTTGCTGATGTTCACCATGGCCTAGGCGATAGAAAGGGTAGAACCAGTCCATACCATGAAGGTATGACCAACGGGTTGTGGCGAAATATTCATGACCAATTTGCCGCCCTATCTCATCAAGTAAAAGATTATCATTGCATTGTTCAAAAGAATTACCTTCTAACCAGTAGCTAAATCGCAATTGAATCGTTTCTGGGGCTAATAGGATTTGTAGTGGGTGCTCTTGAGTCGTTTCATTACCAGATAGTCCATAGGCTAAGTGAAGCCCTTGCAGCAGAAACAAATGAATACCACCGTGCCTAAGGTGATGAAATCGGGCTTTTTTTCCAGCTACAGCTTTAAGGGCTTTAGTGATTGGGAGGAGATAATGTAATTGCCTTGAGTTGATATTTTCATTGTTAAAGCCGATCAATGGCACATTATGTGCTGATGATTGTTTAATCTTGATAAGGATCCGTACCAGTTTTGCAAATTTTTCAGGTATAACGGTATGTATCGTCCTTGATTTTCTATTTTTTGTCTGCCCATCTTGGGTTTTGGTGATTGTTAGGTAAAAAAGTTCTTCGTGCTCTGGGTGAAAGTGAATATCACTCATCCGTAAACGTAAAATCTCTCCACGCCGTAGCATGGCAAAGTAACTGAGTATGCAGCTAACCGCACAAAATAGACGTTGTAGAAGATGGCCTGTAGGTTGCGCTAGTAATGACTCAACGATCTCTGTCAAATCTGTTAATGAAATTTGGTAGGGGTCAACGCTCGGACGAGTTGTTGGTGCGTCAAATTCAGATATATCAAAATGATCTGTTAATGAGTGTTGGGACATGTAGCGATAAAAATAATGAATGACTTGTCGATGAGTATCACTTTCGAGCGAGTTATAAAGTCTGTGAGCCCATTGCTGCAGTAATACACTATCAATTGCATGGTCATAAGGCAGTGGGTAAGATTCCAACAATATTTCTATCCGAGTATATTTTGTGAGTGTCGCGTCACTTAATTGTGGCTTTTTGACGCCGCCAAATCGGATCCGTTCTAACGTATAGAAATACAGCATTGTTGGCAGGATGTTATGCGACTTCCAAGCGGGTGGAGTGGGATCTGCAAGGCGATTACGCATTTTGTTCATCAGTAATTCGCGATTTGGCCAGTGCGTCTTTTTTGATTGTTGATTTAATGACTCAAACCACTTGTCATCCCAATCGCGTTGATAAATGCTGGCCAGGGCTTTGTGTTTTTGCTTAGCGTCAATCAATTGTTTATTAAACGCTACATGCCTTTCAGGATCACTGATGTCTTTCAAAAACTGCGGGACTACGTTATCTCGATAATACCAGAGGCTTTGAAAACATCGAAACCACTCTCTTGATGATAGTGCTGGAAGTGAAAATGGCGGTTCAGCGGTAAATCGGTTGATTTGCCGCGATAGTTTGTAGGCTGTAGTCGGTTTGAATTGTTGCTGTTGATACTCTTTTAGAACATGGTAGACAAAGAGCGGTAAATGATAGCGGGTAAATAGTGTTTCTTCGTGTCGACGACTTAGACGACCAAGGTGTATCACGTCGAGATGAATGTTAGTTCCTATTCTTTTTATGCCATCCAGATCATTGATGATACTGCTTAGGTATTGCATAGAAAACGGTGCAACTTCCATTGCAATAACCAGTGCAACGAATTCAACGGATATGGTCGGCCGATGTTTTAAAAAATAACCTTTATACTCATCGTAGGCATGCTTGAGCGCAGACGCTTGACTGGCGAACCCATTTAAGCGATCAAACCATTGTAGATCTTTGTCGACTAATACGGATTTTTTTTTATTGGGAATAGTCCACTGACACTCATCGTGTAAATAACACAGTAATTCGGATAGAGCACATCGATAGCGTTTTTGTTTACCTGTTGGAACAATCTCAATGTTTTTATTGATTTTACGGAGATCAAACTCGGTGATTTGACGCTCAGCGTCTGTAGCGTAGACCGTATTTTGAACGGCAGGTTGTTCACTCCAATGTTCAATAATCCATTGTAATGCAGATTTTTCTGAGCATGTTTCACCTCTTCGTAGATAAAACTCTACGATATCTGCAGCCTTTAAATTGTGTAGCTTATTAGACATAACAAACCTCCATTAATTTAAAGCGGGTGGGTAAACTGTTTAGGTGGAGTTTTAATGGGGCTAAACCTACCGGGAGTAGGTGATCACTACCGAAGTGCTCACCAAACTCCGAGTGACCCATTAAACGATCAATCTGACTGACTGAGAGTTTAACTGGCTCAATACTCGTGAGGGCACATTGAGCAAAGACATGGCGTAGCATGTAGGGGACTTTCCCCGGAAATCTAACATGCATAAACTCTCTTAATAATTTTGCATTGAGTAATTTAGGTTGCCCACTGTGATCATAAAGAAACCAAAGTGAGTTGCTTTGGATTGATGTGGGGAGGTGTGTGATGAGTGATTTTTGCAGTTCTAGGTACTGGCTGAGCTGTTGGCTCATGTAATCGGATAGTATGATAGGGCGTAATCGACCTTTATCATTAACACAGGTTTGAGAGTGACTAAAACAGCGTTTTCGTTCTATTGATATGGCATGAGTTGGACGTGTGCCAGTGAGTAAAATGAATAGCAATGCGAGGTGATAGGTACACAGGTTGTAGTAATCAATGTAAACACCTAGCTTTACATGGCCTGTGGGTTTTGAGCTCAATATTTTTTCATGCAGTATTTTAAAAAAATGACTTACCTCATGTTCGGCAATACCACGTTCACTGCCGATGTAAACCTTCTGATCTGCTTGTGTTGTCCAATTACGTTGATTACGTTTTCGGCGTAATTGGCTTATGCGTCCTTGTGCTTTCCACTCTTTAGGCATACTTCTGGCGGATCGTTTGCTGATGAGGTGAGGACTGGCTTGTTTGTCACCTGCCACTTTGCTATTTGAGTTTGGGCTATTAATCGAAAGCAAATGCCCCCAATTAAAAAGCCGTGCCTGACTTAAAAGTCTTTCGAGATATTCACCCTGGGCGATTAGGATTTTATACCTTAATCTGTCGCTGTCTTCTTGTTGGTAGGCGATCGCACTTTTATGATGGCGTCGATGTTCAGGCAGCAATACAGATTTTGCAACACTGGATAATTTATTATCCACACGAGTGCAATTTGCAAAGTAGCGAAAAAATATATCTTTTCTCGCACTAGCTCTGCCCTTTAGCTCACTTGAAATTAGCCATTTTTGACTTAATAGCTCAATGAGTCGCTGTTTTTCAATTTGGGTTAACCAAGGTGTTTTGTATGGCTGGGCGGCGATAAAAGGCTGGAATAGATGATTTAAATTCTCAGGTAACGGTTGCCACAGAAAGATAATCTCACCATTGCAACAGTAAGGGAGCGCATATTCTGCATAGGTTATACTGCCGTATTTTACTGTTCTAAAGCTGTGCGCTTGGCAATCATCACTGGCGCTGACTCTACAACAATCGGGGATCTTATATTGGAGATTGTTTTTAGTATCCCGTTTTTCATCTAGCTGGTTGGTCAGCCAAAGATATAAAATCACCACCAGAAATTTCGGTTGGTCAAGATCTTTAAATGCTGAACGTCTAAATTGATTGAATAATTTCACCAACGTTACAGTCATTTTGAATGCATCAGGTTTCACCCCTCCTGCATTACGTTGCCGATTCTGCTTGGCGATCGTATGTTGTTTACTCATGACTAATTTCTCCTCACTTTTTTGCTCTGATTGCAGAGGGAGAGATCTGAGCTAATTCACTAAATTGCTTTTTTGTTAGTACTGTCACACCGTGTGCCTTAGCTGTAAGCAATCGATGATGTAGCATTTGAGGCAGTCGCTTTTGCTCTTGGTACATTAACGCTGGTTTAATTAGGGCTAATGTGGTTAAAGTCGGCTCTGCATCCTTGTATATGAGCAAGGTCGCGGTTAATTTGTGGGAGTCACTATGAACGAGTAGTAAATCCAGCAATGGCATATCAACTAGTTGCTCATAGGTATCGGAACTAGAGTTGTGTACGACAGGGATTGGTGTGTTATCTAATAGACTCTGAATTTGTTCAATAGTGAGTATATTGATAGCTGGAAGTGCCGAAAGGCTTATAACATCACCGGAGAGTAATGTGATCAGTTTCGGATGGTGCTGCAATTGCACACTATTGAGTATGACTTTTTTTGATTTAGGCATCCTGCCCTCCTTAACAATCCGTGTTAGATCTCTGTTTGCTAATACTTGAACAATTAACTACAGAAAATCGACTCATCCTTTTGTATTACTGTATATATACACATGAGCATATGTTGCGTGAGAAGTCAAAGTTATTATTTTTCGGTGAGAACATAAAGTGTCTCGTTATCGACATATCCCAAAAGATAGGATTGTGGAATAGTATTTTTAGTGTGCGATAGGATTTTGAATTTAAAATGAATATCTTGATTTTGGGCCAATTATATTAATTGTTAATCAAGTAAACCTCCTAGATTCAGCGTTAGATTTTCCGTAAGTAAAATGCTGGTTTTTTCTAAATGAAAATTCAAATCGACTCAGCGTAAATCAAACGGCTTAAAGCACTAGAAGGGAAACATCGATGCTTAAAAGCTGTATTCAGAAGACCGACTCAAAGTCGAGTTGAGCAAGGAGGCGATGGTAAGATACGGCGTAAGCTCAAGTCTGAGCTACTACATATATAAGCGCTGACAATTTCTGTTTCCAATAAGCAGTGCTTAATCAAGCACTGCTTATTGCACGTTTACTAGCTAGTTCGTTCTGAACTGAAATAGTCGTAGAGTAGATCGAGCGGAGTGTGTCCTGAGTGTTTGAGTATTCGCTGACGAAATAGTCCCTCAGAACAGTGCGTTAACTCATCCCAGTCGGGTTGCTCAGATAGAAACAATTCACCACAATGATCGGGATTGACGGCGTTCCAAATGTCCTCAATTTGGCTATCGATATTATCGTCGAAATTAAGATTTTTTCTTAAATCGAGAATAAATCTGTACCATTCATCGTAGGTTAGCCATGCGCCGTTAGCATCGACAGGCAAAACGTAAAAGGTTAGAGCGGGAGAATATGGCGAGGGGTTAGCATAGTAGGGCGTTTCTATGATCTCCCCGTTATCGTGAATAGCAACACACAAATCGCCTTGACTAAACGTACACTGCACATCGCTTTCTAATAGTTGAGCGATGTGTTCATTGGTTGACCATGATTGTTTCTTCACGCCGGATGATTCGAGTGCTGCTACGAACTCATTCATCGTGAGCAGCACTGAACTCTGCGCTTTCATTGCCTCTAGGCCGCTGAAACCTGCATTCCTAGCCAGAGCCTGGTATCCCTGATTGAGCTTACATTGTCGTATTTCAGTTGGTATGTCTCGAAATTCGAGTTTAAAACAATCTAAAAGAGTGGTTGTAGATATTTCAACAAAATCTGAATATGCATTAATATTCATAATATTACCTCGAGTTATATTGGATTTGACTGCCTATCGTGTTTGATTTTATTGATACGGCGTTGACCAACAGTACCGAGCTAGTATTTGTTCTGAATAAAATCTCATTTTTACAGCAAACACACCATAGCCATGAGTGGCAGATCTCAACCTACAACGACAATGGCTTTATGTCAACGCAGTATTTCAGTGCGTTTAATAGCAGGCGGTGCCAAGCTGAGCCGCTTGCTTACGATTTAATCCCCTGTAGTGGGAAAACCTAGTACAGGCGCTCTAGCCACGATTTTGGAGCGTAAAGTCGCTTTTACTTGGCCAAAAAGTGGCTTCTAAGTCTGCAATAGATGTAAATAAAGCGACAATAGATTTGCTTATGCTATATAAATAACATGTTCATACTATTGCAGTTGATAATGATCGAGAGATTGCCAAACACGAAGAGATAGTAGCAGCATTGAATGCTGATATTTACGTTGCTCATCCCTATAGTTCTTAGGGGCGTGTTGCTAATGAAAACGCTAATGGTCTTTTGAGGCTGTATCTACAGAAAGGCACTGATTTAAGAGTGGTATCAGATAAGGGTATTCTATTTGCATAAAATAGAATAAATCATCGACACAAAGAAGTGTTTAGGGTTCAAGTAGCCTGCAATGGTTTTAAACGGCATGGCTTTAATTGCTTGATGTGCAGCTATACGAGGTTTTCCGAGTTTATGCAGCTGTCTAACAGACACACCTAGCTCTATGACTTTATTCATCGCGGTCTCCGATAGCGGGTGTTGATGGTAATCATTGTCATCTTTCCATTGTTGTAACTTCCCAGATTTCAATGCGTCAACGGCTTCATTTCGCGGGTGACCTTCTTCCCAATATCCTGTGTTTGAACGCGGCGGAATAGCTGGTTTTGCACCTTTGTGCCGCAGCTATTTGTGACACTCTTTAGTGTCGTATGCACCATCGGCTGATACAACATCGTGAGTATTTACGTCAATCGCGAGGTGTAACTTACGCCACGTGCGTCGCCGTGCTCTACCGTGCTTGAGCGTTTTCCACTTGCCTTCGCCATAAACTTTCAATCCTGTTAGAACGACGATAAGATGAGTAACGGGTCCTCGACAGGGTTTACGATACTTTACCTCAACAGTCTTTGCCCGTTTGCTTATATTAAGTGTAATCCGGTGCTGCTAATGGTACATCCATCAGTCGAAACAGAGAATTTATGAAGTCTCAGTTGCCCGCACTGACAACTTAAATAGGCCTTTGAACATTAGGGCGGTTTCAATCGTTGTATCACTAAATTGAAAGCCTCTAACACGAACGCCGTGATGGGCTTTGCAGTGCCAAGCATTGATGGCTGATTCATCCAACCAAAAAGTGACCGAACCTCGATTGATTAATGCTTGGTTGTACTGTTTCCAGTTGATTATTTTACGATTAGATTTGCCTATGTAGCCTGTCTCGTATCGGTACTTACAAGATTAGAGCACAGAGCACCCAAATGGTTCCTTCGATTTAGGCAGCAACGCCCAACAACCCCAGACATAACTAAAAAGATACTAAGCACAGGCTCATACTCATGATTAACTGATAATCGGGAGTTTTAATGATGCTCAAATGTTAAAGTTGGGGCATGGATTTGGCCTGAATAACCTTATGAGATTTGAGCTAATGCTCATGCGAATCGCATTAATTCAAGTAGTTAGGTTATTTTTTTGCCTTGTGAAAATGAACTTTTTGACTATGATTAAATAATACTCAATCTCTAAAAGAAGTGAGCTATTCATAATGCAAGCTGAACTATCATATTCTGATTTAAAAAAAGAGTTGTCGGAGGCTTTCAGGAAGGTAACAGAGTTTTTCCCAACAACAAAGAATGGTAAAGATAAACTATTTATTCCTTTAAATACATTGTCTAAAGAATCAAAAATAAAATTAATTGAAAATATACATAATGAAAATTACTTTGTATGGTGTATATCTGATTCGGTTGATATTAATGTAATTGTACCTGGTTTTTATGAATTATTGTTTGAATGCATACATAAAAAAGATTTGGCTAAGTTTTTTGGCATAGATCCAAGTCAAATTAGTCGATTAGATACATCTGATATCGGTCTAGTGATTGTATATATTTTTAAGAATTGGTATTTGCCAATGTTAAGTCCGGAAATGAGATTGACTCGAAGTAGAAATAAACAAAAAGATACGCTGGATTTACAACGAAAGTATTGTATTAATATTAGGGGGGAAATTGATTCGTTGATCGAAAAGGGGCTTTTTCATGATGTTACTCCATCTCAAGAAATGTTGTTTTTTACCGAGAAAATTTATTTTAAAGGCATGGCAGATCTCATTAAGCAGTATGTTGAATTTTGTGATTATAAACAGGATAAGAATAAAGTAAGACGTCGCATTACTAAAAAGTTACGGCATTGCAGGCCTTGTGAGGGTATGAGTGGAATAGATAAGATTTTAAAAGAACCACAGATTGTTATTTGGTTGTTTGGGATTGTTAATAATAAGAATGATTATATGGATACATGTGTTGAATTAAATGTGTCAACACCGGTATCTGATTTTTATGAGAGAGACCTTTGTTTTTCGATAGAAGGGTTGTCTGAAGTGCTTAAAGGTTTTATCGATTTTTCAATAAAGAATAATGATGAATCGGTATTATCACTTATTGATGAAAATGGTAATTTTCCTAAGGATGTAAAATTAAAGTTATGCTGCTTTTTCCAGAAGAATGAGTTAAAAAAAATACCTGGAGATCAATATATTCAAATTAAAAAAATATTAACGCAAATTGATAAGGATAATCGAGTAAAATATAAATATGTTGAGGTACTAGGGATGAATAAATCAGGTATGATGTCTCAGTATCAATTAACGAATAAACAGGTGGATGACGTTTTAGAAAATAAGATAATCCAACCTAGCGCAAAAGTAAAGGATATTGTATGTGCTGTAAAGAATCAAAGTGTTTATGTTTTCTCTGATTGTAGTGGCTCGCTTGTAGAGTTAAATAAGAATGATATTTGTCGAGAGGTGGGTATTTCAGAGAGTGCATTTTATGATCGGATTAGATTTTTGGAAATGAAAAACCCAGAAACTAAGATAGTAAATATTATCGGCGGATATGAATATATAACAAGGCCTCGGAATAACGTTACGAAAATCAATAATTGTAAAGAAAAACTAGGTATTTTTTACGTAATTAGATTTATTGCAATATGTGTGCAGACTCAGAAAGAAATGGCTGTTATTAAATATGGATGGACAGGTGATTCAACCGATTCACGTATAAAGAGTATTGAATCAAAAACACGCCATAAAGAATTAAGGCTTGAAGTAGACTGCGTAATCTACGAGGTAGCTGATACTTATGAGCCGAAAGCATATCATTGTGAACAGCGGGTATTGAACTCAATTAGAGAGCATGTATCCCCCTGCTTTAAGTCTGAAGTTGAAGGCTACTCAGAAATATTCTTGGAGTCAGATTTAATTGAAGTTCTTCCTAAATATCTAGATAAATGTAAATTAAAAAAACTTTATGAAAAGTTCGAAATCAAGGGTTAACTTTTTTGAATATAGAGTGGCGTTGTTGATTAAATCCTCACTTTAGACGCAGCTATCGTAAGTGTCCGGTGAACTGAGACTGTAACTAATTTTGTGTAACTGCTTATCAAACACTACTCTAAAGAGAGTAAAGGATAGGCAGATACCAATGAATAGAAAAGATATAGAAGCGTTTGCTAAAGAAGCAGCGAAAAGTATCAAAACACCCGAAGACTTAAATCAATTCAGTCAGATGCTTAAAAAGATAACGGTTGAGGCCGCCCTGAATGCCGAAATGGATGAGCATCTTGGCTATGAAAAACACCACAAATCCACTTCAACCAATAGCCGCAATGGTAAAACCAGCAAGCGTATTCAGACTGAAGATGGACAGTTTGAGCTTGATACGCCCTGGGACCGTGAAGGTAGTTTCGAGCCTAAATTAGTCAAAAAGCACCAGTCCAGATTTACCTCGATGGACGATAAAATATTGTGGCTCTACGCTCAAGGTATGAGTACTCGAGATATCGTACAAGCCTTTGAAGAATGGTATGGCGCAGATATATCGCCAACGTTGGTTTCTCGGGTAACCAACGCTGTTATCGAGCAAGTGATTGAGTGGCAGAGTCGACCTTTAGATGCCATTTATCCTATTGTTTATCTTGACTGTATTGTCGTAAAAATCCGTCAAGATAAGCGCGTTATCAGCAAATCTATATTCTTAGCTTTAGGTATTAACCTTGAAGGCCACAAAGAGCTGATGGGACTTTGGATAGCTTAAAATGAAGGCGCTAAATTCTGGCTAGGTGTACTCACGGAGCTGCAACAACGAGGCGTTGAGTACATTTTCATCGCTTGCGTAGATGGTCTAAAAGGCTTTCCTGACGCTATCAATACCGTTTATCCAGATACTCATATACAACTCTGTATCGTGCATATGGTCAGGAACTCGTTAAAGTACGTGTCGTGGAAAGACTACAAGGCAGTAACTGCTGGCCTAAAAAGCATCTACCAATCGGCAACGGAGAAAGAAGCGTTACTCGAACTCGACCGCTTCAGCGATACCTGGGATCACCAATATCCTCAAATCAGCAAGTCATGGCACAACCATTGGCATAACCTAAATACGTTCTTCAACTACCCTCAGGACATTCGTAAGGCTATCTACACGACCAATGCTATTGAGTCATTAAACAGCGTGATTAGGCGAGCCTTGAAAAAGCGTAAGGTGTTTCCTAATGATTACTCGGCCAAGAAAATGGTTTACCTTGCGATAAAAGAAGCCAGTAAAAAATGGACTATGCCCATTCGAAACTGGCGTACAGCGATGAGCCGATTTATTATTGAGTTCGAAGACAGAATTGTGAAGCATATTAACTAAATTGCAGTTACACAGAATCTGTTACACCCTCTGTTAATGGAAGCTTTAGATCGCCCTGCGACACAGAACTCTAAATTATGTTAGGGTTCAATCCTAAACAACCCAACGATTTACTTGCATTAGCAATCTAAGGTATCGAAACTATCGCTATCTTGAAAAGGCGTCCCTTGTAGCAAGAACATTATCAGGACTAAACCAAGTTATAAGGTTTTATTGACCCCAAATCTGTTAGTTAATCTCATCCTTATTTTAAAGCTTAATTCGCCCGTGGAACTGCACCATAATGGAAGGCGGTATCGAAGCATAAGTAAAATTAGATCTTGCTAATGTGCGGTTCGTCAAGCTGAGCGCAGTTGCGTTAAACAGCAATGTTAAATTGATGAGTAACTGTATATTTAAAAGGATGCAATAAGAGAAACTTTGCAGTAATCGACATGTTACAGTTCAGGTTTCACACTCTGTTTAAGTAGAGATATATACCGCTTTTAACCGTAATAACTCACCACTTGATTATGCTGTTGAGATTTAAGTAGTGATTAATACGGCTTTCAACCGTTATAACTACCCACTTATTTCCTCCGCTTAAGTTGTGAGTTATACTGCCTACAGGCGCAATAACAGTTGACTTAGTTTTATGAGGTTAGAATTAGCAATCACCAGACTTAACGATCTAGACTCAAAAGGTCGTTATGTATTTCTACACAGAGATTTATCAAAAATCTTCTACGAAGACTCTATACGTTCCCTGAACGACAGTCTTACTCGATTTGTTAAGAGCGGACTATTAGAGCGTGTGGCAAGAGGTGTGTATGTGTATGGCTTATCAAAAAATAAACGCACTTCTAAAACGATTGAGTATATCGCCACAGCGCTAAGAAGAGGTGACTATAACTACATTAGCTTAGAGTCAGCACTGTCATCATATGGGGTGATTTCTCAAATCCCTATAGACAGAATTACCGTAATGACAACGGGAGTAAAAGGAACCTACAAAACCGATTACGGGGTCATTGAGTTCACTCATACCAAGAGATCGATTAAAGATATATTGAACCAAGTTATTAGAACTGACAGGCCGCTGAGAATTGCCTCAAAGGTTGCAGCGCTCAGAGACTTAAAGCGAGTAGGTCGTAACACACACTTAATAGATATGGAGGCTATGGCTGATGACTAAGGCAAAAGCAGATTTTGATGCGCTAGTAGAGTTAGCAGTGGAACAAGGAGGCGCAAAGGATATGCGCCCTGTCATTGAGAAAGAACTTCTTCATTACGACATCTTGTATGCACTGGATGAAGCTAGGTTACTCGATAACTTGGTTTTTCAGGGCGGAACTTCACTGCGTTTGTGCCGAGAATCAAATCGATATAGTGAAGATCTTGATTTTGCAGGAGGTAGGGACTTCAATAGTAAGATGTTAATTGCAATGAAGCAGGTCATTGAAAAGTATATCGGTAATCGGTATGGACTTGAGGTAACGGTTAAAGAGCCCGCTTCTTTAAAGAAAGACGCTAAATACGCCGATCTGAAAATTGATAAGTGGCAAATCGCAGTTGTAACTTCACCGGAGCAAAAACATCTTGCTAAACAGAAAATCAAGTTAGAAATAGCAAATATTCCAGCATACACCAAGGAGCCTTTGCCTCTAGGTAGGAACTATGATTTTTTGCCGGATGGTTATTCATCAACACTGGTCTTCACCGAAAGCCTTGATGAAGTGATGGCTGATAAGATCATCTCCTTGCCAGCAACAAAGAAGTACATAAGGCACAGAGATCTGTGGGATCTAGTGTTCTTACATCGAAAGGGGGCAAGGCCCGATCTTGATTTGGTTAACAAGAAAATCGAAGACTACAAGATTGAGGGCTTCCTTGAAATGCTAGATAGCCGGATTGACTCTCTTAAAGAGATTGTTTATGGCGATGCTTTCTCGGAAGAAATGAAGCGTTTTTTGGCTCAGGAGGTTTTCGACTCTACCTTAGCTACGGATAAATTCAAAGCTTACATGCTGTTAACTCTTACAAATATCTTGCTTGAGGTGAAGAAAGGGCTAGTTAACGCTAACGATAATGAACCAGATTTTCCGATGTAACTGAATATTAGGGGTGAGTTGTGCTATCAGTGCCAGTGATAATACTTAATTAATGGCAAGCCGCGTCGCCGATAATGGGCGATGTTTCCAGGCTTTGTTTAGAAATCCCGATGCCTACTATAGGATCCAGAGACGAGTACAGTAAAAACGAGATGAATGCCTGGGTAGCTTTAAGCTGTTGAACAACAGATGAAATTCGCGTGAATTAACAATATTAAAGAGTTGTGAGCGATGAATTTAGGTCGTAATAGTCCTTGCCCATGTGGCAGTGGTAAAAAATATAAGCGTTGTTGTATGGACGGCGCGTCAAAATTGCATGCTGAAATGCTTGATGATGTCGAGCAAGTTGTGGCGATGTCACCCAACTTGACGATCGACGAGCTTAATGTGGTTATACAAAAGAGAAACGATGAGCGCAATAACCGCGCTAATCCTGATTTTTGTGGGCTGTCACCCACGCAAATGGGGAATTGGCTATATGCACCATTTGATGAATTGGATTGGGTGACGATTTGTACGCCGGAAGTACTCTCAACTAGCCCAGTAATGCGCTATTTGACACTGGTTTTAGACGAGGCTATGCGAAATGACGGTTCATTTAAAGCCACCAGTAAAGGAAATTTACCGACTAAATTAGTCAAACAGGCCAGTGATTGTTTACCTGAGTTCGCGCTGTCACAATTTGAATGGCATACGAGCATTAGCATCAGTGAATTTGCGGGCAGTAATGAAGATAAGTTTAATGCGTTACATTACACCCGCATTTTGGCCGAAATTGCCGGTATTATTTATCGTCGTAGTGGTCGATATCATGTCAAAAAAGCGGCTTTGACACAGTATCAGCGCCACGGTATTCATGCTTTTTTCAAGCCGATGCTGGAAGCGGCAACCACGAAGTACAACTGGGGTTACTTAGATAGTTGGGAGCATAGTATCGAGCTGAGAACTTTTTGGCTGTTTATGCTGTGGCGTTTACAAACACATGCTAGCGTTGAACAGTTGATTGATGAAGTCGCCACGGCATTCCCAGATCTATTACTTGATAGCCAAGTTGATGATTATCGCACGCCAATCCAGCAATTGAGTACGTTAATAGAGTTACGCTTTATTGAACGTTTTTTACAATACTGGGGTTTTGTGACTATCGATCCCAAACGGTTGTTCGCGCAAGAGCATGTATCACGAAGTGTGCAAGTTCAGCCCCTGTTAACGCAGACCTTTCAATTTAATACACCGCACTAGCCGATTAGCATGAGCGAATATCAATCCTACCGTTTTGAGTGTGTAGATAACTATCCTGCAAGAGGGGGCTAGGGAGCAAGCAACGAAAGGCGCAGGGACAAATTTCAAGCCGGGCCGAATTCCCCGTGACTTCTTTTCAGGTCGTTTATCACTACAGAGACCTAAAGGCTGAAGCCTACGATATTGTACTTGATGATTTTGATGTGGGTTTCTATTACGCAGATTGGGGCGTTAACACGCTATAGTCAATTCCTGTGCATCGCTTTCTTGCGCTCTCTTTTACCAACAGCTAAGACGGTGACTGTGATTACATTATCTTCGACTTTGTATACTAAGCGGTAGCCTGACTGTCTTAGTTTGATTTTGTATAAATTATCAGCTCCTGATAGTTTAGATGCCGGAATGTGAGGGTTTTCTAAGCATTCAATTAATTTTTTCTTAAATTGTTCACGAAGCGTTGCACCTAGCTTACTCCACTCTTTATATGCGCTCTTTTTGAAATCTAGCTTATAAGTCATGGATGTTTACCGAAATCGTTTCTTCATTTTCTCGCTCCGCAGCAAGAGATAACAATTCTAAATCTTCAAGACGATCCATCAATAACTCATAAGCTTCTGCTGGTACACAATAAAATGCGGGCTCATTTCTGTTCAGAACAGCAACTGCTTCACCATATGCACTTGAGGCAACTTTCATTGGATTAGCTTTAAACTCGGTAATACTTGCTGCTACATCAGCTAAAATTCTTGTCGTCATATCGGTCTCTAATTAGGTTGTTTATTCGGTCATTATAGCGTGTCATTGCTTTTGGAAAAGTTTACTACATTCGACATTGTAGGGTTATTATTTGGCTTGTTTAGGAACGATACTTTCGTGCTCTTCAATTACGCGTGTTGCATCCTCGTTCATAAGCCTAACGATATATTCAGTTAAACATTTCATACCAAGCAATGCAGATGCGTTTTCAGCTTTTGCATTTATTTCTTCATCAAGACGGAGATCTAAACGTGCTGTTGCCATCATTCTTCCTATGTACGGACGTATTCCTTAACATCAGAAACTATCATTCAAATAATGATTACATTCAATTTGTACGGAAAGGTTATGGATTTAAAAGGTAATGATTTCGATTTGATACTGAGACTCGTAAAATGGTCGGGATCGGAGTTCAGATAATTTTTAGTATGGCAAAGACACTGCTGTTACTTCAGGAAGTCTGCTCGACATTCGGTCATGATGTTGACACCGCCGGGAGGGGACGGGTCGGCAATAATGGCTAAGCATGCGTTCGCAAACAATAGCCATGCTGACGACTAAAAAGGCGCATCAAAATTAAAGCCTAACTCGCTGAGCCATCCCTGCCTAAATAGTGCTGTTCTGCTGTTGTTCACGGACATTGTCAGCCCTACAAGCGGCAGTTAGCGTGAGTGTTATCGCTTTTTCATCTCAGACAACACTGTCTCAAACGCACTGATATTGGCCGTGTTCAGTCTCATGCGAGAGGGGCTGTGCGCAGAAAACCCTTAAATTGAAAGAGAAATACTGGTATTTGTTGAATTCAGTAGAATAGCGCTAACCATTTAGCTTGTTTTTATTATTTTTATTGTTGCATTTCAAATTGTTATGGGTTCTTTTTGGCATGTAACAACATTTAATCTGTCAATCGACAGACTTATGATGATTTGATTATTCCTTCTAATCGCATCATACTGTGATTAGAATATAGTGTTTAATCGAATCAAAGAGCAGTCTATGTGGATATGGGAGCAAACAGAATGGCCAGTATTTACCTGGGACAAAGCACGCATCGAGCCACTCCTGAGGGAGACTCGGCTTAATCAGGGTATTTTGTTGGGTAAAGTCTCTGCTCAGTCATTGGATCATAAGCAAAGTATGCTTGATACTTTATTAAGCAATATTGTTCACTCGAGTGCCATCGAGGGGGAGAAACTAAATGTTTTTTCGGTACGTTCATCACTTGCTAATAAACTGGGTGTGTCTGAAGAGAAACCGTTTCCTATAACAGAGCAATCAGATGGATTAGCCGAGATCATGGTTGATGCGGTAGAGCGTCTGGATGAGTCATTTACGCTCGAACGACTATTGGGGTGGCATGAGAAATTGTTTCCTAAAGGCGACACGCTCTTTAACTCTGTGATAGGAGGACAATGGCGAGGTGATGCTCCCATGCAAGTGGTTTCTGGACGAATTGATCGGCCTGTTGTTCATTTTGAAGCGCCGCCTAGAGCAGTTCTTGAAGATGAGCTTAGTCGTTTTGAGGACTGGTTTAATGAGTCGAAAACAGATCCATTGCTTGACCCTTTATTGAGAGCGGCAATAACACACCTTTGGTTTGTGACTTTGCATCCCTTAGATGACGGCAATGGTCGGATAACTCGGTTACTCACCGATTTGGCTTTAGCCCAAGCCGATAAACTATCGGTACGATTTTATGCAATGTCAGTGGGGATCATGGCAAACCGAAAAAGCTACTATGAAATCTTAGAGAGCACGCAGAAAGGCGATCTTGATATTACGCAGTGGCTGGTTTGGTTTTGTAAAGTGCTTAATGAGACTTTTAGCAACGTTTTACACGATATTGAGCAAACCATACAAAAGGTTAATTACTGGAGAGCGGTTGATCAAACAAAACTCACGACAGAGCATATGAAAGTACTTAATCGTATGTTAGATGGGGACTTTCTGGACGGTATAAATACGAGTCAATACCATAAAGTTGCAAAAGTCAGTAAGCCCACGGCATCGCGCCATCTTGCTTATTTAGTAGAAATAGGCTGCTTGCAAAGATCGGGTTCGGGTGGTCGAAGTACCCGGTACATTCTAAATCAAACTGCTCAAAATGGATGAAGCCCAAAATGCTAACATTTAGGGTTGCGTATTTTTTAGTGCGCAACCAATAGCGCTAACCATTTACCTGCATTACCAATCGAAACTCTCGCTATCTTGAAAGGCATCTCCTGCAGCTGCAGCGGTTCCAGTGGTGAACGTAACACCAAGTAATGCACTTTCTGGTGGCAAAGTTATTCAGGATTTATTTTGACTATTCCTTTGGCAATTTTAGTTCACCACTACACCCCCCATCAATAATATTTGGACGCCATACCGTGACCTTCTTAACGGTTTGTTCTTACTATAGGTCGCAGCAATGCGCATTGTTTTTAGTAAAAGCTCGTAGTAGCAACTTGATGGTTACTCTTAGTAATACTTTGTTGCACCTTGATGCGATGGTTACTTCAGGTAGTCGCTGGGTTATTACTTGTTGAGGGGGAGATTAAGTTATTAAATATCGACACAGAGGGAGCACATATAACTAATAATGTATAATCATTTAGTTTTTAATTGTTATTTATTTCAATTGATTACGGGTTGCTTTGTTGCGGGTGACAACTGTTAACCTGTCAATGGGCAGACTTATGATGATTTGATCCCCGTCTAATCGCATCATACTGTGATCCGAATAGAGTGTTTAATCGAATCAAAAAACAGTCTATGTGGATATGGGAGCAAACAAAATAGCTTGGATATACCAGGCAAAGCCCGCATTGGGGCCCCGTCCGAGCTGGCTTGAACTGGGGACTTTGTTGCGGGGACTATCAGCTAAGTCATTGGAGTATAGGCAAAGTATGCTTGATACCTCTCCTATCGATACAAGAGCTTGATTTTGGGTCGTTAACAAAGCAACATGATCTAGTTGCTCTGAATAAAATGTCACATGGGATAAATAGAGTTATTTTATATCTTAGTCAATATAGCCTCAGATGGTTCTATAGTTAAAGACTGTTCAGTTTTAAGCGCTGGAGTTTGCTAAGCTCCCAGAGCTTAAAGGGAAATAATGGTGTTTTTATTGCACGCTTAAAACGCGCAGCTTTTCAAATCAGGCATAGTCAAAACGCCTTAGCGCTATTTTGAGTGCGTGTTCACAATAGTTAATGACCTATTTTAGGTTCATTAAATCAAAAGAAACTGACTTAATGTTCTTAAAATGACTCCGTAATTCGATTTGTTGTCAATTAATGCGCGGTTATGGGAATAATAATGTGGAGGGATATAATACAATTTGAAGACGTTTTACACTGACTCGACATATTTGTTTTACCCATAAGCACTTTCATTTGCTCGCGAGTAATTGAGGGCTTAATAACTCGTTCATATATGAAAGTGGGATCCCACAAATTGTGCGAGAGTACCGTATTTCGGATGTATAAATTAAAAAATGATTGATGAGAGTGTTGTTAATAATGGAAAAATCATCGGGTAATGCAGGGCGCCCTACTTTGAGTGCTAAACGTTCAAAAATTGGCCCTAATGAAAAAGATGCACTGATGTTAGCTGTGAGTCGGGATTTGCTAACAGGGACAAAAACAACTGGACAGGCTCTGAGGTTTTTACGGGTTGAACTGTTGTCGCTTAACCAAGAGCAATATGCGCGGATGGTCGGTGTCACTAGAAAAATACTCTCCGAAATAGAAAGCGATAGGTCAAAAGCGAATGTTTGTGTGCTCAACAGGGTGTTAAGAGGTGTTGGTTTATATGCCGCTATTTTACCGCGTGACAATTTCACAAAAGATGAACTATTTAAAGAGTTCAAATATATTGAATAATTTGGATACTGACGTCATTAACGCTATTCGGTTGAATCGGGATAACATTTTTTACGTCATATTGAGCAAGAGTACACATGTCCTTTAAGTTGCCTTAATCTAGGATGATTTTGATTAACTAAGCGAAAATTAAACGCAAATGGTTCAACACGCTGAGAGAAGAAAAATCGATAAGTGGTGAGCCTTGTGTATGCTTATTTTCTATAGCTCAGCGAATATGAGCTTCAAGTTAAATCAAAAAGTGCTTTTGACTACGTTTAATCAATTAAGTGATCGAGATTACTCCTCATTAAAGCAGCTGGAATAGTAAGGCTTCTTCCCTAAGCGGTGTAGGCGATTGACTCATATTGTATTTAACCACAACGGTGTTGTTATATAAGACCTATACTTATTATCGGGCACATTATTATTAGCTTGTCAGCGCAGAGACTTGAGTTTATTGGCATTATAGCAAGTGAACCAGAGGATAGCGGATCCCCTATCATCGTTGGAAAAGTGTACTGTTTACGTCCCCACGATACTTGCCTAACTTCGGTTGCGTTTTTTTTAGCTAAGTGGGTCATTTTTAGTTGAGTGCTAGCAGCACTTTGGTATTGAAATATGCTATTATCCGCCCCGCTATATCATTATTTCTTCAGTTATTAAGTAGTCGTATTTTATGAAGCCTCAGAGCCAAATGGATCAAAAAATGGATTTTTTGCAGTGTTTGTTTTCGTTAAAACGAGTGGAAAAACGAATTGTTAGTGTCTTAATCGACTCGTTATTTTTAGTAATAGCGTTTTGGGGCGCGGTACTCGTGCGTGTGGACGATATCAGCGCATTAACCAATGGTAGCTACTGGTTACTTGCTATCAGTGTGGTGCCAATAAGTATTCTAGGATTTGCCAAACTTGGACTATACCGCGCGGTATTACGCTATATGGGGTTACAAGCACTCACCGCTATTTTATTGGGGGTCCTTGTCTCTACCGTTAGCTTAGTATTATTCGCTTACTATTTTGAGTCACAACTGCCTAGAACGGTACCTATTATCTACGCCGCGTTCTCAATCGTGTTTATTGGTGGTACACGTACCATGGTACGCGCTTTTGTTGGCACAGGAATGAAGCGGGTCGGTGAACCTGTCATTATTTATGGCGCGGGAGTGAGTGGTCGCCAACTGGTCACCGCTTTAGTACAGAGTCACGAATATTACCCTTTTGCTTTCGTTGATGACGATACCACCTTGCATGGTACTGTCATTCAAGGTGTGCATGTGCATTCACCGTCAATCATGCGTAAGCTTATTCGTGAAAAGCAAGCAACGAAAGTGTTGCTGGCACTACCTAGTGCATCCCGCTCGCGTAGAAAAGAGATTTTGTTGTCATTAGAGCAGCTTGCTGTACAGGTGCTGACGTTACCTGCAATGGCCGACTTAGTTAGCGGTAATAAGCTTTATAGCGATATTAAAGAAGTTGAAATTGATGATCTTCTTGGTCGTGACAGTGTTAGCCCTCGTGATGATTTAATGACGGCGAATATCAAAGATAAAGTGGTCATGGTGACAGGGGCAGGTGGTTCTATTGGTTCTGAGTTATGTCGTCAAATCATTAAGCAATCACCTAAAAAGCTGGTGTTATTCGAGCTGTCAGAATTTGGTTTGTATTCAATTGAACGAGAACTATCTGCAATGGCGACGAGTCTTGGATTAGATATTGAGATCTACCCAATGCTAGGTTCTGTCCAGCGTAAAAATCGTATAACAGCGGTTATGGAAGCCTTTGAGGTGCAAACGGTTTATCATGCTGCAGCGTACAAACATGTGCCATTAGTTGAGCACAATGTTGTTGAAGGCGTTCGCAATAACGTATTTGGAACGCTTTATACTGCTCAAGCTGCGATAGCTGCAAAAGTAGAAACATTTGTTCTTATCTCTACCGATAAAGCCGTTCGACCAACCAATGTGATGGGCACAACTAAACGTCTAGCAGAGCTAGGGTTACAAGCTTTAGCTAACGAATCACACTCCACCCGTTTTTGTATGGTGCGTTTTGGTAATGTACTGGGTTCGTCAGGTTCTGTAGTTCCGTTATTTAGAAAGCAGATTGCTGCAGGTGGTCCAGTTACAGTAACGCACCCTGAAATTACCCGTTTCTTTATGACGATCCCTGAAGCATCTCAGCTGGTAATTCAAGCGGGCGCCATGGGTAAAGGCGGTGATGTATTTGTTTTAGACATGGGCAACTCTGTTAAGATTGTCGATTTAGCAGCAAAAATGATCCGATTAAGCGGCTTTGATGTTAAAGATGATATTAACCCGGAAGGTGATATTCGCATCGAGTTTAGTGGTTTACGTCCAGGTGAAAAACTGTATGAAGAACTGCTAATTGGTGACGATGTTACCGGTACCGATCATGAGCGGATCATGACTGCCAATGAACAGTACTTACCTTGGCATGAGCTTGAGGTTATTCTGAATAAACTGGATACAGCATGTCATGAATTTCAGCATGAGACTATCAGAGAAATTTTGTTGAGTGCACCTACAGGCTTTAATCCGACTGATGGCATTTGTGATTTGGTTTGGCAACAACGTGATGGTGAACAAGCACCAGGATCTGAATCTAACAAAGTGCTTTCTATCGTCTCTTAACTAAACTCAATAGCGTTATTTAAAAGCCAGCTCGTTGAGCTGGTTTTTGTCGTTTTTAAAGCCTAATTAATGGTTAGGAACAGTTTGTGCTGATTAAATATCGCCTTGAAATCGTTACGTCTCATGTAGTGATTGTTTACATGTGGCGTTAATTTGTTTGTATTGTATAGAATCCTTATTGTTAGGTGCTTCATTTGGAAAATATTGTAGGTAATCATACGACTAAAGGGATAGTGTTAGCAGGTGGTGCAGGTTCACGCCTTTATCCTATTACTCGTGGGATCTCTAAACAACTATTGCCTGTTTATGACAAACCGATGATTTATTACCCGTTATCAGTATTGATGCTGGCGGGTATTAGAGACATATTGATTATAACTACTGCAGAAGAATCAATATTATTTCAACGTCTTCTTGGTGACGGTAGCGATTTTGGTGTACAGCTGACTTTTGCAATTCAGGAAAAGCCTGAAGGTATTGCCCAGGCATTTATTATTGCGGAAAGCTTCATCGGCAATGACAGTGTATGCCTCATTTTGGGAGATAATATTTTTTATGGCCAAGGCTTTAGTCAGTCTTTAAAATCTGCTGCTCAGCGGCGAGTTGGTGCGACAATTTTTGCTTATCAAGTTGATCAAGCAGAAAGGTTCGGCGTCGTTGAGTTTGATAAGGACTTTAACGCCCTGTCTATTGAAGAGAAGCCTATACAACCTCAATCAAATTGGGCTGTCACGGGCCTTTATTTTTACGATAGCAAAGTCGTCACTATCGCCAAGAACTTATCGCCATCATCACGCCAAGAGTTAGAGATCACTGATATTAATAAAGCGTATTTACAGTTGGGTGAGCTAAAGGTTGAAAAGTTAGGCCGTGGATTTGCTTGGTTGGATACCGGCACATTTGATAGTTTGCAACAAGCATCTTCTTATGTACAAACCATACAAACGGTTCAAGGTTTAAAGATTGCTTGTTTAGAAGAGATTGCTTGGCGAAGTAATTGGTTGTCAGATGGTGATATTGTTCGCTTAGCTCAGACAATGGCGCACAATAGCTACGGGCAGTACTTGCTTAATTTGGTACAAGATAAATGATGAGATTGACTCATGAGTAAGGTCATATTAGTCACAGGTGGCTCAGGGTTTATTGGCTCGGCATTAATACGGTTTCTGCTCAATCATACCGAACATAGTGTGGTTAATTTAGACAAATTAACTTATGCGAGTAATACTGAAAGCCTTATTGGTATAGCGTCTTCTAAACGCTACCATTTTGCGTTAGGCGACATTTGTGAGCGTGCTTTTGTTACTCGAGTACTTAAAGAGTATCAACCAGATTGTCTAATGCATTTAGCTGCAGAAAGCCATGTTGATCGCTCTATCAATGGCGCTGGTGAGTTTATGCAAACCAATATTATTGGCACGTATACGTTGCTTGAAGCAAGTCGTGAATATTACGCCTCACTAGCTAAAGATAAAAGAGAGTGTTTTCGTTTTCATCATATCTCTACAGATGAAGTGTATGGAGACTTAGAAGAGGGCACTTCATTTACGGAAAGTAGTCGCTATGATCCGAGCTCTCCCTATTCAGCAAGTAAAGCTGCGTCAGATCATTTAGTTCGCGCTTGGTATCGAACTTATGGATTACCAATTGTTGTCAGTAACTGTTCTAACAATTATGGTCCGTTTCAACATACAGAAAAACTCATTCCGCTGACCATTAGTAATGCGTTAGCTGGCAAGCCTATTCCTGTCTATGGTAATGGCTTACAAGTCCGAGATTGGTTGTATGTTGAAGATCATGTTAGAGCACTCTATTGCGTGTTAAACCGAGGCAAGGTTGGTCAAACCTATAATATTGGTGGTAACTGTGAAAAACGCAATATTGATATAGTTAACGCGATTTGTGAACTTCTTGAGAAGTTAGTGCCAGATAACCCTAATTCATTGGCCGCTAGCGGACATCCTCTTGGGTTTAAGCAACTTATTGTTCATGTTAAAGATAGGCCTGGGCATGATGTACGATATTCCGTTGATGCAACTAAAATTAACGCTGAGTTAAACTGGCAACCCAGAGAGACCTTTCAAACTGGATTACAGAAAACTGTCGAATGGTATATTAAGCAAGAAAATAGGGTCTCGTAACAGTAATTATAAATAATTGACTCAATAATTGCTAAGGTTGAAAGAGTCTCTCTGTTAGAGATTCTTTTTTAAATAATTTAAGGATTTTAAGTCACAGATCCCTAAGCAGGTAGCCGTTAGGTAAGACTTCTTGTCTACTCAATGCTATTTTACGCTGATATTTTTTAAAGGTTTTAAAATGAAAATTGCTATAGCAGGAACAGGCTACGTGGGCCTTTCAAACGCGGTATTATTGGCTCAGAATAATACCGTCGTTGCAGTTGATATCGTCCCAGAAAAAGTGGAAATGATTAATAATAGGCAATCTCCTATAGCAGATGCTGAAATTGAGGATTACTTATCTAATCGTACGCTTGGTCTTACCGCAACGTTAGATAAGAACTTAGCCTATAAAGACGCTGATTATGTCGTGATTGCAACGCCTACAGATTATGACACGGAGTCTAATTACTTTAATACGTCTTCAGTTGAGGCTGTTATTCAAGATGTAATGGCTATTAACCCCAATGCAGTTATGATTATTAAGTCAACCGTACCTGTTGGGTACACTGAGTCAGTAAAACAAAGGTTTGGTTCTCAGAATATTCTTTTCTCACCAGAGTTTTTACGCGAAGGTCGAGCACTTTACGACAATTTACATCCGTCGCGTATTATTATCGGTGAGCGTTCAGAGCGTGCAGAAGTCTTTGCAAACTTACTCAGCCAAGCGGCTGTAAAAGAGAATATCGACATTCTTTATACTGAATCGACAGAAGCTGAAGCCGTTAAGCTGTTTTCAAATACTTATCTTGCGATGCGCGTAGCCTATTTTAATGAATTGGATAGTTATGCAGAGTCTCATGGTCTTGATACGCGTCAAATTATAGAAGGTGTGGGCTTGGACCCACGTATTGGCAGTCATTATAACAACCCATCTTTTGGTTATGGTGGTTACTGTTTACCTAAAGACACAAAGCAACTACGCGCAAATTATCAGAATGTGCCGAACAGCTTGATTAGCGCGATTGTTGATGCTAACTCTACGCGTAAAGACTTTATTGCAGACTCTATTATTAAGAAAAAGCCAAAAATAGTCGGTGTGTATCGATTAATTATGAAGTCAGGTTCTGATAACTTCCGTGCATCTTCTATTCAAGGCATTATGAAGCGCATAAAGGCTAAAGGGATTGAGGTTGTTGTTTTTGAGCCTGTACTTACCGAGCCAGAATTTTTTAATTCTCGTGTAATGCAAGACCTGAATGAATTTAAGCAAGTTGCGGATGTCATAGTATCTAACCGAATGGTTGACGAGCTTGCGGATGTTGCTGGTAAGGTCTACACACGTGATCTGTTTGGATCGGATTGATTCAAAGAAGGTCCTAGGAAAAGAAAGGTTCTAGGTAAAAAGCTAAGAAGATTAAAGCAAAAACGGTACAAGCTGAAACGGAAAAGCGGAACGGCCTGCGGCCTAAATAACGCTTTACTTACGGAGTACGGAGCGCTGCGCTCACGGTTAAAAGCTGTAAGCTCGAAGGCAACGCCGTTTTGTTTTTGATTCCCCTAGTAGGACGTAGTCCGTCCTCGGAGTTAAGCGTTCTAGGTCCTAGAAACTTGTTTTTAAGAAAAAGAGAATTTTATGAAGTATTTAGTAACAGGTGCAGCAGGTTTTATCGGTGCTAAAGTAAGTGAGCGCCTATGTGCGGCTGGACATGAAGTGGTTGGTATCGATAATATCAACGACTACTATGATGTAAATTTAAAATTAGATCGCCTTAAAAACCTAGAGTCACAAGCTCTTTTTTCATTTAAGAAATTAGATTTGGCGGATAGGGAAGGCATCGCTGAACTGTTTGCTGATGAAGGTTTTGATAGAGTTGTCCACCTAGCGGCTCAAGCGGGTGTGCGTTACTCTATTGATAATCCTATGGCTTATGCCGATAGTAATTTGGTTGGCCATTTAACTATTCTGGAAGGCTGTCGTAATCATAAGGTCAAGCACTTAGTCTATGCATCTTCAAGCTCTGTTTATGGTCTTAACTCAAAAATGCCGTTCTCAACAGATGACAGTGTTGATCATCCAATCTCTTTATATGCGGCGACTAAAAAAGCCAATGAGCTGATGTCACACACTTATTCTCATCTTTATGGGATCCCGACTACAGGCTTGCGTTTTTTTACTGTTTACGGTCCATGGAGTCGTCCTGATATGGCGCTGCTAAAGTTCACCAATAAGATCGTCAAAGGTGAACCTATTGATGTTTACAATCACGGAAATCTAAGCCGAGACTTCACTTATATTGATGATATTGTCGAAGGAATCATCCGTATTCAAGATTGTATCCCAGCAGCTAATCCAGAGTGGAAAGCTGAACATGCTACACCCGCAACTAGTTCAGCGCCTTACCGTGTGTTCAATATCGGCAACGGTAGCCCGGTTAAATTGATGGATTATATATCTGCGCTAGAAAAATCTCTGGGAATTGAAGCCATTAAAAATATGATGGATATGCAGCCTGGTGATGTTCATTCAACTTGGGCAGATACTGAAGACTTGTTTAAGACTGTGGGTTATAAGCCACAAACTAGCGTTGAAGAAGGCGTACAAAAGTTTGCTGATTGGTATAAAGCGTATTATTTGAAAAGCTAAGAAGGTCCTAGGTTCTAGGAAAAGCAGGTCCTAGGTAAGAGCAAAGACGATAAGCAAAGTTGGTAAAGCGGAACGGCCTGCGGCCTCACTGATTACGGAACGTTCGCAAGCTCACTCACGGAACGCTGTGCTGACGGTTAGGGCTAAGAAGAGCCTAGGTTCTAGGAAAAGCAGGTCCTAGGTAAAAGCAAAGACGATAAGCAAAGATGGTAAAACGGTTCCGTAGTCTGTCAGCCGTAAGCGAAGCGTTCGTCTTCGCTTTCTTTTTAACCTTATTTTAAAAGACCACGATGAAATTAATACCTACTTCTATTCCTGACGTGTTGCTGTTTGAGCCAAAGGTATTTGGTGATGAACGTGGTTTCTTTATGGAAACCTTTCGTCAATCAGAGTTTGACGCCTTATTTGCTGAGGCCGGTTCTATTTGCCCTCAATTCGTACAAGAAAATATGAGCCGCTCTGCAAAACATGTTCTGCGTGGGTTGCATTATCAGCAGCAGAAAGCCCAAGGTAAACTTATTCGTGTCACTGCGGGAAGTATCTTTGATGTTGCTGTGGATATTCGAAAAGGCTCGAAGACATATGGGCAATGGTTTGGACACATATTGTCAGCCGATAATCGGTTGCAGATGTATATTCCTCCGGGTTTCGCTCACGGTTTTTTCACTTTAAGTGAATACGCTGACATTCTCTATAAATGTACTGACTATTATGCGCCTGAGTTTGAACGATGTATTGCATGGGATGACCCAGGGTTAAATATTCAATGGCCGCTAGACGAATGCATTGAGCCGATTTTATCGGAAAAAGATAAAAAGGCTAAGAAGATTCTAGGTCCTAAGAAAAGCAGGTTCTAGGGAAAGCAGGTCCTAGGTAAGAGCAAAGAGGGTAAGCTGAGACGGGAAGGTGGAACGGCCTGCGGCCTCACTGATTACGGAACGTTCGCAGGCTCACTCACGGAACGCTGCGCTGACGGTTAAAACCAAAAAAGTTTGCAAGGTTAACGACAACGCAGGTGCGAGTTTGCTTTTGATTTTTCTAGCAGGCCGAAGGCCGTCCTCGGAGCGGAGCGTTCTAGAACCTTCTTTGAATTACTTCTATGAAGTCTTCAAAATCACTTAAATGATGCTTGATAACATGAATTACAATGTCAAGGTTTAACTCTTGATAGTCGTGTACCGCTATGTTTCTTAGGCCCACCATTTTTTTTAGATTATCAGCTAATTCTTCGTTCAGTACATTATTTTGTGCTAACAAGGTTAAGCTATCTCGGCTGCTTTGCGGTATACCGTATTGATGTTGGCGGTTTAAATGATTTGCTATATCAATGCAAGCTTGACAACTACGTTGCAGGTTTAGTATCACACTGTCTTGCAGTGTAAAATCTTGCTTAAATGCAGTGCCATCACCGTACACATCATTAATACGCTTTAGACAGCGTTTGATCGTGGCTATTTTATTGATGAGAATATCATTCATTGGTTGTTCTCTTATTGCTATGCGCCACGTTATTAGAAGTGAAATCAGCTAATATCATGCTTCTTTCCGCTTGTAGGTGTTGGTACATGGACATGGTTTTAACCGTAAAATAATTGTCTTCATTCTGGCTTCCCCATAGCAATTTCCCCTGAGTAATAACTTGTTGGCACAATACGGTTGATGCGGTATTTAAATCAATTAAATCGACATCGATATTGAGTTCACATGCTAATGTTTGAGCAAGTTGCCAACGGTTAAGGTTATCTAGTGCCTTAGCAGGCAATATAGCAATATCTAAATCGCTTTTAGCATGTTGCTCGCCACTAGCGAAGGAACCAAATAAATAGATAAGTTTTACATCTGGGACTTTAGCGAGAATGGAGTCAATCAAAAATGTTTTATTTAAATTAAACATAATTATAAAAAAGCCCATGTGACTTTATGGTTTTACTCAGTTGAGTGTACCACAGTGGGTTAAAGCTAAGAAGTTAAAGCCAACCAAGCTAAGACGGTACAAGCAAAGGCGCTAAAGCGGAATAGCCTGCGGCCTAACGATTACGGAACGTTCGCAGGCTCACTCACGGAACGCTGCGCTGACGGTTAGGGCTAAGAAGGTCCTAGGTTCTTCCTTTTACTGACCCATTCCTCTAATGCTGAGAATGCATTTGGCGTATTCTTTCCCCAAAATAGCTCGGTTACTGCTTGATAGCTGTTTATATCGTTCTTTATATCGTTAATAGCGCAATCTTCATCACGACCACGATTATCTCTCATTTTATGTTTCTGCTTGGCGATAGACTCTGGTACAAGTTGCGCCAATAGTTCTTTAAAGTTTGTACATTTAGGTGCGAACTCTGGCAGCTTTGCTGCGTAGTCGTACATATCGCGGCAATCTTGTTGGTAATGTTGTTCGTCAAAGCGGTAGAAGCATATTGGTGTGTTTAACGGTAGTGCATCAATAAACAGTGATGAGTAATCGGTGATGAGTAGCTCAACCTGTTGTAAGAAGCCATATACATCTTCAAAGTGTGAAATATTAATAATATTGGCGTATTCAGTTAGCTCGTCAGCCAAGCTTGCTTCGTTTGGATGTAGCCGGAGTAGAAACAGTTGGTTATTGGCAACTAAGTGATTCGATAACTGTTGCCAATCAAAAGCACTGTTGTATGGATTATCCTGTTTGTGGCTATCTCTCCATGAAGGAACATATAAAATGATGTTCGGCTGAGTTGCTTGTTCGGAGGCGTCATGGATGTTCGGCTTTATTTTTTCTTGCTTGTTTGAGCTAAAAATTTCATCTAGCAGTTGGCGCTTGCTTGTGTAAAGCGCGTAGTAATCCGTTCTTGGGTTTGTTGCTCGTATTAACTCAGCCCCATTAGTTATAGAGCTATCAGCAGTATGAGTATTAGAGCCTTCAACTAAATAATGCTTCGAGTCGTTAAGTCTAAATGCGCTACTAAACAGAGAGTCGATAAGCACACTTGGGCTGAGCATTAAATCAGGTGTTATGCGTTGCTGGTGGGCAAATAGCCATTGCTTACACAGTGCCTTTTTGCCTTTAGGATTAAAGACTGCCGCCATTGGGCCGTTATTAATATCAAACTCTATTTTCTTGAGTGGTAAACCATGCCACAAGTTTACTTTAATGGCACCACCAGCCAACCACTGGTTAATATCGCCAATATAACTATTATAGAAGTAGTACTTCGCCGTTAGCGCATGAAACATACCTAGTACTGACCATCTATAGTAAGCTTCATGACCTAACTCTGAGCATTGATGGATCACTTTTCTATTACCGCTTATCCAAATGCTGCGAATAAACTGATTTTGCTGCCAGTGTAAATACAAGTATTTGCTGTTATCACTAAAACTGTCTTTGTAGCTACCAAATACCGCTTTATTTGGATTTCTGGGCAGTACACTCACTAAGGTATAAATTAGCTTTCTTATTATTGCTTTTAGCCAAACCTTTAGCGTGTTCAATATTATTTCCCTTCTTTTCTTATTGGCATCTTTGTGCTGGCTGGGCCTTTATTACCACGTGGTTTTTCTGCTAAATTATTTTTGATTTCAGTGGTAGATATTTCACCGGTTCTATCTAAGTATACAACTTCACACAAGATCCCCAGTTCGTCAAATTCGCCTTTCCAATCGTTACCCATACCAAAGATACTGACGTCATGGCGACATATATCTTTTGCTTTTTGGTTCCAGCTATTCTCTGGTATCACCATGTCGACATATTGGCAGGCTTCTACAATTTCACTGCGTTGTAGGTAACTAAAAAAAGCCGCTTTGCCTTTTTTTGCATTAAATTCATCAGTCGATACCGCGACAATCAACTTGTCACCTAAAGCTCTTAGACGCTTAAATAGACGCACATGGCCGTAATGAAATAGATCAAATGTTCCGTAAGTGATAATTGTTTTCATGGCGTTAGTCCTTATAGTGACAGTCGATAATTTTTCTATATTGAAAAGTCGATTTAACCTAAAGTGGCCTTGCTGTGAGCTTTATTTCTATTATGTGATTGGGATAATTTAAACAGTTTTAACAATTTGGCTTTGGTCTTAAGTTGTGCGAATTCAGCTTCAATTAACATCTGCTCTTCATGTGTTATATCGTTATTTGAGTGCAACTGTATTGGTCCGTACAAGCCAAGTTCTTTGTTTGCAGTCAGGTTTTGCTCTGAGTATTTTTCTGTTGTTTCATCGTTCTGATAAGGTTTATTAAACGGGCTGCAACCTACGAGGTTTAGTTTGCCTGTAATGACTAAAATCAATTGCGGTAAACGACTTAAAAACAATGAGCCAACGTTCCAGCGCCAAGTGTTGAACTTTTGATTATTAATGGTGACTTGTTGATGAAACAGGGGCTTATGACTTGAGCTAAAAATAGCGCTCACAATCAATATGGGACTTAGCATTAGACTCGCTGAAAACAGTAAGCTAGCTGTTAACCGTTCAAAGACCGATACGTTAGAGCCTTTGTCATTAATTGCGATAGAGTTCTCGTGACTCTGATTGCTTGCAATTAAGCATTGGTCATTGATTTCGATATATCCACCAGAATCTGGTGTTATAAGTAATGACTGGCAAACTATGGCATTGCTGACATTAAGATCTTGCCCAACATAGCTACCATCTAAAATAATGCAGTTATTTAGCGTACATTTCTTATCAATTAGGCAGCTGTTACCAACGATGACGTTTTGCTGCATATTAACGGATTCGTCAATTTGACTATTGTCGCCAATGACTCCCCATGCATTTTGAGTTCTTAATTGACCCGTTTTAGTTTTTACGCCGACATAGAAACCATTAGCTGCAGTTGCGCTACTGATATATCGACCTTTTGGCGCAGACCCAATGACTTTTGCCATTGCCATTGACTGGTTTGCTTGCATGTAGTCGCTTAAGCTATCTAGCATAAAACAATCACCGTGGAGCACCTGGGTCACGTAATCACCCTCTAACTGTTCTATTAAATTTTCAGTGTTAGCTAGTGGCCAATTCAGTGTTTCAGTATGTGCTCTAGCAGCTGGCAACATTAATAGCCCTGCATTTTGATTGTTGATTTTGGCTATAACAAAGCTATTTGGCATTTGCTCACTAAATCGTACAAACGACTTAATGCATGGGCTTCGAAGCATGTCTGCTCGGGCGAGCAATATCGATTGCGTTTTATCAAGTTGTAAGCGAGGAATGACTTTTGATGCGTCTTCCTGATCTCGGCTCAAAAAATAGTCAATCTCTAATCCCCAGCGCTCACCATTGCCAATTGCAGCTTTTAGCTCATGAATCTGGGATGACACGATAAGCTTTACCTGCTTAACCCCCGTATTTGCAAGATCTTCCAGAGTGTATTCAATAACGTTTTTATTGCTAACAGGCAGCAAAGCAGGGCAGTAAAACTGATTAAGTGGCATCAGCTCATTACCATTGCGATTTGCAAAAATGATTGCTTGCATAGGATGCTCCTTAATATGCGCCGCGGGCAAAAACAACCGCTGGTATGGTTTTTAACAGTAACCAGATGTCAGCAATCAGAGATTGCTGATAGATGTACTCAATATCGAGTTCTACTTGCTGTTCAAAAGGAATCGTTGAGCGACCTGAAACTTGCCAAATACAGGTAATTCCCGGCTTTACGGCTAAACGATTACGATGATGAGTACTGTATTGCTCAACCTCCGAGGTTAAGGCTGGGCGGGGACCGACTAATGACATATCGCCTCTTAGTACATTCCATAGCTGAGGTAGCTCATCAATTGAGGCTTTACGAATGAAGCGTCCAATGTTGGTTATTCTGGGGTCAGACTTCATTTTGAAGGTGACTCCGTCTGCCATTTCGTTGCACTCTTGCAGTTGAGTCAGCCTATGTTCTGCATCTATGTACATTGAGCGGAATTTCCACATATTAAATGGACGGTTATGCAGTCCAGCACGAGGCTGTTTAAATAAAACGGGTCCGCTAGAGGTCACTTTTATTAATAGTGCAGTCATTAAAAATACCGGCAGAAGAAGTGCTAATAACAACGCTGATACCATGATATCGAAGCAACGCTTAACGGTACGGCTAAGCCTTAGATTGAGGTCAAATAGGGCCCGACGAGCATTTGCTCTTGTGCCATCAAAGGCTGGGGCCGTTACGGCTCGCCTAGCTGCTTTTTCGTATTGCTTCTTCAGCTTTATTTTTTGCAGAGCTTCACTGGCTTCGCTTTGCGCTGACATGGACGGCGAGCGCTCACTCATTGTTAAACTATCTTTAGTTGATAGCTGCTTTAACTGACGGTTTTCACGCCATACTCTGTATAGAAAAGCTGGACTACCAATTATATAGCGTTGCCACATTCGAGTTGGCTCTTGTAATAACCGATATGTCCACTCTAGACCCATCTGCCTTAGCCATAAGGGAGCGCGTTTTACTCGCTCAGCATAAAAGTCAAACAATCCACCAACACCAATACCGACTTTGCAGTTAAGTTTTGCTTTATTCTCAGCCAACCACATTTCTTGTTTTGGTGCGCCCATTGCGACTAATAAAATATCTGCTTCGGAGTGATTAATCGCGTCAATGACTTGTGAGTTTTCTATGCTATTAGCTTCAGTATTAAAGTAGCCGCTATGACAACCAACAATTTTGAGTTGAGGGTAACGCTGCTGCATATTTTTTGCGGCAATACTGGCTACATTACTTTGCCCGCCAAGCATATAAATTGATAATTGTTGTTCTGCTGCTAGCTGGCAAAGGCGAGGAAACATGTCTGTGCCGTTGAGGTTGTCGAGTAGCGCTTGGTTTTTGCTTAAGCAAGCTACTCTAACCCCTATACCATCGGCAAAGACGCGTTGGCTTTGCTGTAAACACTGACGATAGTTTTCATTAGCCGTACTGATATTTAGGCAGTCGGCATTAACAAAAGCGTATTGCTGCATAGCACCTTTGAAGGCGGTACTCTGCTTAGGTACGTTTTTACCATTGCTGTTACAACTAAAAAGAATTTCCTCTAAAAGTTGCGTCATTGTCCAATTATTTAGCGTGATGCCAAAGACTGCGATAGTGGCACAATGTTTTGGGTGAGATTTGAAAAAAAGTTTAAATAATGCGTTTAGAGTCATAATCCTAACTAGCGCTAATAGGTAGCGGGCTAGGTTGCTGTGGGCTCGATTTATTGCTTGGTTACTATCTTCAAATGTGAGCCCTGTAAGGCTATTTAACTGCGCTATTGATAGGATCCCTGGTTTAACCTGTGAAACCATTTTGGCTCGTTTTTGAGGATAACTCTGTTGTTCAGTTGATGGTGTTATTGCCGATTCTGTGATGATGGAAAACCTAAATTGGTTACCGACTATATGGATGTCACCCGTAATTAAATTGATGATAGTAGGAAGTTTTTTGAACCAGCCATTATAGCTAAACTGATACAGCGAAATGACTTGTTTATTGACACCTTTGATATACACGCACTCAATAACAGGACCAGCTGTAAAAGCACTCCTAAGGCAAGCAAATAACATAAACGGACTTGCAACCACCATTAGCAATAAGCCACAAATAAGCTCAAAACTACGAATAGTTAAACGAGATTGCGTTACGTACGCTGCAGAGTTTTTCATATTCTCACCTTAGAGTTAATGAGCAGGCAGTTGATATATGTAATGTTATTTACAACTTTGCATATATCAGGCCATTTTTTAAGTTGCTGTTTTAAATGGGATAAAATGTTATTCTTAAAGCATGGAGCGATGGGGAAGGTGATATTTGCAACTTGCAAAGCAGGCTGCAAATAATCAACCCAGAGATCAGCTGGAGGTTAAACTAACGTTTGTGCTTCGAGACTAGCCTCTATTTTTCCTGTTTGAGTTATGAATTGAGCTCAGTATTGGAGGTTCCAGTTAACTCATGTTGCAGTACGCGTTGACTGACACCATCTTTGCTTATTTTGGCAATTTGAATTCTGCCCAGTGCTGCTTGGGCTAATCTTTCAACGGTATTGTAAATTGCAAAGGGCAGTAACATTAATAGGTATGCCGCTGCCATGGTTGATAACGTACGCGCAGTTTCTTGCAGGATAATCCCTGGAGCTGTGAGGATCGCTCTATTAAGGTACTTCACCGCTTGTTTACCATTTTTGTTACGTATTGCTTGACGCGCTATATAGCGTAATTGAAATGCTCTGGCTTTATTTTCATGCTGTAAGAGCAGCTTCGGTGCATAGCTTCTCACCTTATCTATCATTTTTTCCCATGACGCATATTGCTTGCTAATGTCGGCTGATAGCCCTTGTTCATTTAGGCGATAAAAGGTTAACGGTGCAGGGAGACCTTCTATTTTCCAGTGGGTAGTTGTGACAATTCTGACCCAGCACTCAATATCTTCTGATTGACGAAATTCTTCATCAAAATAGCAAAGATGCGCTTCTTTGCTATGTGCCCCAAAGTATTGGATATCACTTAAGGTTTCGCGGCGGATCACCGGTGCAGAGCCATTGCCGACCGGGTTGCGACATAGCAGATCACTAGGCATGATATTGGTAAGTTGTGGCATTTGGTAAAAAGGCGTTTTTTTACCATCAAAGTCGATAAATAACGAGCGACTAAAACTTATTCCAACCTCGGGGGCATTATCTAAATGCTTAACATGCTCGGTTAATTTATCAGGATGCCACATGTCATCTGAATCAATAAAAGCGATATATCGACCAATAGCGTTACGGATCCCGGTGTTACGCGCTGCCGACAGACCTTGGTTATGTTGGTGACTAATAATTTTAACTCTAGGGTCAGTAAACTGCTTACAAATATCTAAACTGTTATCCGGAGAGCAATCGTTAATGAGCAGTAGCTCAAAGTCGCTAAAGCTTTGTGTTAGCACAGATTCTATAGCTTGCTGTACAAATGCTTCAACGTTATAGATTGGCATTACAACGGAAACAATTGCTGGATAGCTATTTTGCTTATCATTGTCGAAGTTTGAGTTGATTATCATATTTTGTCTCCGTCTAATGCTAATTGGCTTAGAGTTCGCTATTGCTTACTTAGGCTTGGCAGTATTGGTGCCTTGCAAGTTTAAAGAGGCTATTGATGTTGATTCACCTTGATTAGATAATTTTAAATACAGTGTGAGGCTAGGCATCATCAATAGATGAACAAGCAGTATTCCAAACGCTACAGCCTCGAGCCCAAAGTGACTCGAAATAGCAATTGTCAGTGCAAGAATAAGAGTAAATGCCGCATTACAAATTAGATTGAATCGGGTTTTACCAACACTTATAAGGTACTGGCTTGCAGCTTCGCCAAGCGGTCTTACAAATCCACTTAAACAAAGCAAAATAAATACAGGTAATGCACCGGCATCGAGCCATTTTTGGCCGTAGACTAAAGGTACATATAGGGGGGCGAGTAGACTTTGCAATCCAATGATCGGTACAGTTAATAGCATGATGAACTTCAATGAATCAAAGTACTTCTGCTGTTTTGAGACAAAATGTTGCTTTGGATTAGACTGCGTTGGGCCTTTGGGCTGCTGTTGGCATAAGTGGGAATATAAGGCCGTGCCATAGCTTTGTACCAAGCCAAGGCTGATCCCTAGGCTTGCATTAAAGGCAAAGAAGTAAATGCCTAGTGCTTCAATCCCCAAAAAGTAACCCACTAAGATGTAATCAATATTTTGTCTAAGTGCGATAGCTAAATCACCAAAGCCCACCTGCAAACCAAAGGTAAGCATTGCCTGTGCTTGAGTTGATAATATTTTAGATAGAAGTCCCATGGGGATTGCTAGTTGTGGGTTATCTGCCGCTTTATCGCTTATTTGACTATTTGTCTTATTATTCGCTTTATCATGAGCCATTGGTGTTGATTGTGGCGATGAAGCCTCGGGCAGAGGATTGCGGTATTTATGAACCCCAATCCAAATAAATACCACAATAACCTTGGGCAAAATAATTGCCCAGATCCCCAGCCCGAGTAACGCAAATGATGCAGTTAACACTCCATCAAAAAAGGTTTGCCACAGCACTGCGCGGCCAACAACACGCATTTTATTGGCGCGTAGGTTAATTGCTGCGTAGAGCATGCCTAACGGCAGGAGTAAATAGCTTGTTGCCATAAGTATCATAGGTGGAATTAGCTGCATGTCATCAAAATAGATGGCAAGCGGCCAGCTGAGTAAGCTCATGGCAACGAAGGCGGTTATTGCCGCAAACCAATTGACCTGGTTTGCGGCATTTAAAGACTGTTTCAGCTCTGAATCATTCATTTTTATTAATGCTGCTGAGGAGATCCTGCGAGTTGGCGTACAGATAATTTCAAAGCTAGCGAGAATAATGGCGACCTGCCCAAATACTTCAGGCGTGAGCAGTCGGGCGATAATAATACTTGAGCCAAGGCGTACAATGCGCCCCAGCACTTGAGCTGACCCAAGCCAAAAAAGACTTTTACCCAATGCGGTACTGAAAGCCGCGGTTAGCGCGTTATGATATAGCGATAAGCTTTGCATATGGCACGCCCTCCTGTGTTTATGGGTAAGAATAAAATGCTTTTTATATTTAGGGTGTACAGAGGTAATACAGGGTTTATGCCAAGTTTTACTATTTAATTGAAATAATTTTATTTTCATTAAAAACATATGATTAAAATATCTTTTCTAGCGTTTTGTGTTTTTGATAATGTGATAAAAGCCTCTTTGCAAATTAGCGTCGCAAAATGCAAATCACCTCTGAAGTAAAAGTTAACGCATTAGAAAGTGTTTTGTGATGTGATTAATGAGAGAGCTTAGTGGTTTTTGGGAAAAGCAGCCTTGAGAGTAAGGCTAAGGCTTTAATCGTTAGTAGAGTGAATAAAACGTCTTTTGCTCATAGTTGTTGCTAAGAGTTGTATTTGGTAGATGTGTAATTAACATCCGATATGTGGATCTATTTAAAATATATGGGCGAATGAACCGACTTTGATATTGTGTTCGTAGCAGTCTTTATATCGTTAAATGATAATCCTTGTGCTTGCTATATCACCTATTACAGGCTCATTTTGGGCGTGATTAGCGCGTTCTTTATGAGCAATACCTATGATGATAAGGCCTGGCCAAAACAGGTAAGCTAAGATCTCTAAATTTTCTCCAAAGGTATAAAGAAATAGCTGTAATAAGATGGCAACGGCAACTGCTGATAACTTAGAGCTAAAGATATGCCCGAGTAAACTCAATAGGCTTATTAACATCGGGATCGCTAATGCTAAGGCACCAACTATACCTTTTACGAATAGTAAACCGTACCAAGTATGGTGAGAGCCAATTGGCATATACTCAACTAAATGTGGCCCTCGTTCGACTATGCCATGCCCCCAAAACACAGCTTCATTTGCCCATCGCTCAATAGCGATATTGGCTAGTTCTTGACGTACTCGAGTTGAACCTGCTCGTGCACTTTTAAAAGCTTCAACACTCTGTTGTAGCTTTTCAATCACCTCAATACCGAATACGCCAAACAATAATAATATTGGGCTGGCAATAAGGTATATCCATGGACTGCGGTAAAAACGAATAAACAAAAAGAAGCCAGCTACTAATAGATAACACACTAGTGCTAACCGTGATTGCGAGATTAAAACCATAGATAGACTGCCCGTAATACCATAGAACTTGTAGCGAGCTGATTGTTCTTGAGTGGCGAAAATGAAAAATAGATTTGCCACCATGCCGAGAGCTGGTGCCCAAGGCGTGAATAAGCGCCAACGGGGCAAGCCACTGGCTGGATCAATTTCATATAAACTAACACTGAAAAACTCAGGTCCTGGGCCTCCAATAATGCTAAGTGGTGAAGTATATAAAGTACTTGGTAGGCTGACAGCCCAAGCAAGGATAAAGAGCGGCAGCAAAAAAAGTGTATGTTTGCAGACAATGCAGCAGGCACGATAAATAAGGTGTGGGCGGATATTAAGTGATCCTAACAAAGGAAAAATAGCGAGCAGTGCCCAGCCTTTGGCCCAGCCAATGCTGGACTTAATTAGTTTAGCGAGACCTAGCTCATAAGTTAGGTGGCCAATAATAAGGGCCAACAGCATTACCACCATAGCGATTAACCAAGTCGTTTGTGCACGACTGATAGGATAAATCGTTTTATCGACTAAGCGACGTTTGAACATTTTAAGTAAAAGGATCCAAGCGATCACTGGCGCCACAACATACATAGCGCCCAATAACCAAAATGCATAGGTGCCAGTAATTGCACGCCAAACGATTACTTCGTCAGAATTTTCTGGAGTATAGGTTTGCGGATCCATAGCATTCCCATCCCTGCAATTAGTGAAATCGAAGCGAATACGCCGCCAACCAAAGCGAGTAAAACAAGAAGATTATCAGGCTCTTCAGCTAAACTTGGCGCGGCCATCAGTTGTAGTAGAGGGTAGGCTGCATAGATGTCAGCTTTACCTATATCCATTTTGGCTAGGGCAGAGGTAAATACGGCCGTAGCGACTTGGTGTTCACGCTGCAAGTCTTCGAGTTTTGCTGCATCGTCATTACTATCTGTAAAGCGATGATCCCAATCATGAATTTGTTTTGAAAGGGTATCGATTTGATGCCTTAAACCTTCAGCTTCTGTATTAAGCGTTAATAATTGCTGCATAAGCTGTGCTCTGCCATCTAAATCATCGGCCGATAGCATCAGCATTAAGCGTTTATCTGTATAGCCAAGCAAGACTTTACATCTTTTGCTAAGCGCCCGCAGAATCGATGTTTGCTCATCGCGGTAAGTGACAACTTTAGGATGACGTTGGCCAAAGCGGCTGCGATATTCAGCAAGAGATGCTGTTACTCGGGTATAACTAATCAACAGCTGTTGAAATAGCTGATCATTTTTTAATGTAAGTAGTCCTGCTGCTTGTTTCGGTGTCAGTGAAAGGTGTATTTCCAGCATCTTTTGACTAGCCTTGACCCCTTGTAGCTCTGACACCAAGTTGACTTTGCTGTGTCTTAATCTTTCCATCGTCAAAGCCAATTCTTTAAATTGATCGAGTGATACCAAACCATGTTCAGATTGAAATTTAAGTAGCTTTTCTTGAGTATGGTTTACTTTGTTGGCAAAGCTCGCCATGCCTACGCGAATGGCATCTTCTCGCTGCTCTATTTCATCACTTCTAAGAGCGGACAGAATGGCTTGTAGGCTGTGATAATGGGCCCAGGCTTTTTGCTGCGCAGCTTTAGCTGAATTAGCTTTAATGCTGAACTGCATTATTCCTGTTTGACTTGGTAATTTAAGTTTTGGTGTACCAAACTCTCCGGCCGTTAACGCTAAGGTTTCAGCTGCGGCATTAATTAACGATTTACTTGTACCAATAGATTTGTAATTCACTCTAGGATCAATTGCGCTGCTAGCATAAGGTGAATTAGTAGAGCTGTTGGCTTGTCCAACACTATCTAAAGACACGTGAGCACCTGCACCCGCACCGGGTAAAATAAGAGTCCATTGGCTTACATAACGGCTTGGGCTTAGTAATACGAATAGCAGGACAAATGCCCACAATAATACTAGTAACCAAAGAGTTGAACGCACGTAAGTTCGCCTTCTTTGTTTTACGCTAACTTGGCTACCATTGATAAAATAGCGTTGAAGCCAAAGCAGTGGTCTATAGGCGTGTATTGATTTCATTATCGCCTCTCCCTATTTGCTTAAAGCAGCTCTAGTAATGTGGCTGGAACTAATACTTCGGTAATTGAGCGGGCAATTTCACGAATATTAGTGACGCGAGAGTCATAACAAGCAATACCATCACCAGGCATTAAAATAGGATTCATGCCGGTTTCCCATGAATGCCTAATGAGTTCATCCATTGAACGCTCAATAACATCTACTTGGGCAGTTAGAGGGTTCTTAGTTATCAGCAGTAAATGCCTGCTAGCATTGGTAGATTGTGCACCACCCACACAGTTGGCAGCGATTGCGCCGTTAAGTAAACGAGTACCATAAGGAAATCGTGTTGCATCAGTGTCGACCGCAGATTGCGAGTTACTGCTGGCTGGCTGGGTTAAGTTGGATAGAAAGACTCTAATACCTGGAGCGGTAATTTGAGATGGGCGTGCCAGCGCATCATCAAAGTAGTCATGTTGAGGGACATGAATATGATCGCCTGACATTAAAGTCATACTAGGTACAGGAAAACCGTGGATCACACCTGAAAGATCTAATGTAAAGCTATGTTGGTCACGGATAACCATAATCTCTTTAATGTTAGCATCGGGGCGGACGCCGCCAGATGCACGCAGCGCGGCTGCAATGCTTCTTTTTGACGCTTGATCACCGCTATGATCGCCATCATCATCGATGATCTCTAGATCTGATTTTTTATTGATTTGGTGTTGACCAGGTTCAAATACTCCACCGGATACCGTGATTTGAACTGGGGCCCACTTCAATGGGGTAATACTCAAGCGCACACTATTTCTCAACATAAATTGTTCATCGACTAAATGCTGCTTTATCTTGATAGAAAGGGCTTGCACATCAAGGCCTTTAGCATGAATTGGCGCTAGATAGGGTAAATAGATATAGCCATCGTTATTGATTTCAACACTGCCGCTAAACTCTTCTCCATTTAACACTTTAACATTAAGTCTATCTCCCACAGATAAACGAATATTTTGTGGAAGGTGCAAAGCTTGCTGCGACTGTCCAGCGTACATTAAGTATGTGTTACCCATTGCATTAGTTAGTGGTGTCGAAGTCTGTTTATTATGATTCGCTTTACTGCGCAGATAAGGAGTGTCACTGTCGTAAAAGTGGCATAGGGTCATGTCGTTATTATCTTCATCACAAATCGCTTTTTGTTCCGGTGCATGTGGTGTCACGCAAGCCGATAATAATGGTGCGATTATTACGAGCATTAATGCGGCGATTATTAACGAATGCGCATTATGACTATTTGAACTTATTAGGATGCTTTGATTGGGGTTCATAGCGTTATCCTCTCTTTATATACCGACATTGTTTAAACTAAGGTTTAAAGCATTGCTGGCTCAACGTTTGATTCATTGCAGATATATTCAATGGCGGCATTTTCATCTTCGTAAATAGCAAAAATTTGGTGTAAGCGAGTGAGTTCTATCAAGGATCTCACTCCTGCTGTTGGTGATAGCAACACGATGTCACCATCAATTTGTTCAATACGTTTGAGTGCTGAAATGAGTACTGAAAGACCACTTGAGTCGATGTATTCCACTTGGCTTAAATCGATGATTAGCTGACTCATTCCTGCGTTAATTTGTTGCAATATGGCGGCCCTAAGAGTCGGAGTTTGTGTCATCACAACTTCTGTTGGTAGAGTGATTTTACATGCGTTGTTTTGTGCTAATTGCGAGAAGGTCATATTATTGTCCTTAAAAATGCTCGATGCATTTTGCTTATCAGGTCTATTAACCATGTGTCATATCTGATTGTTATATTGATGGTTGCAATAACAAGGCCAATATTTATCTTGTTGTATTTGTTTGCTTTATTGTTTGTTTTTGGATTTGTTCTTGTTGAGTTCTTAATTTGCAAAGCAAAATGCTGAGAGAAGAGAGAAGAGAGA
>NZ_JBFRNX010000040.1:0-10842 GCF_041471165.1 Shewanella sp. 10N.261.52.F9 | reverse complement strand
GAAGAGAGAAGAGAGAAGAGGCTTATTTCTAAGCGAGTAAGCCTTGTTCGTTAAAGTGAGTTTAGACTGCTAAGGTCAGTTGCAGATGTGTACCTGCTACAGTTTTTTGACTGCGAACGCTGTCCATCCAGTTGTTGATAATCCAAAGTCCTCTACCTGAACTTGAAGGCGCTGGTGGACATGAGGTTGGTTGTTTTAATGCGTGGTGGATTGAATCATCAAGTATATCAATAGTGACTTTGTGGCTGTCGCAATGACAGATAACAATCATAACGTCGACAGGTGGCTTAGTATGGTCAAATATATTAGCGATGGCTTCTAAGGTACAAGTGATTATCTTGAAGCGTTTGCTATCAGATACCTGGTTTTGCAGCATAAACTGTTCAATTTCTTTGCAAATAGAATGTTTAGACATTAGATCTCGGTTTAGATTGAACTGTAAACTATTCATTGGGTTGCCTCATTAACGTTGCAAGGGTGACCGCGAGATATCAACATTAAAGATATATCATCCTGGGCTTTTTTCTCTTGCCATAACAACGCGCTATAACTTAAATAATGTAGCAGCTTGTCTGCCGTTAAGTTTCTTGCATCATTGATATTTTTTAGCAATTTGTTTTGACCAAAGTAGCCAAATTTACTATGGCGACACTCGTATATACCGTCCGAGTATAATAACAATTGTGCACCACTTTTAAGGGTGAACTGCCGGCTTTGATATTGGTAATGTTTATCTAGGCCAATAGGTAATTGGTTGTGAATTAACTTATCGTCAATAAATTCAGCGCCATCCTCTGCTAGTACAATTGGAGCTGGGTGGCCGGCATTGATAAGTTCGACTAAACCTGTTTCGGTATTGGCTACACCAAGTAACAATGTTGCAAAGCGACCCGTTTGCTCCGGGTCATCAAACTCTAGATTTACTTTGTTGACCAAGTGACAAATATCCCCCTCTTGCCACGCAGGTTGAGTGTGAGACAAATGGTGGGCAATAGTAAAACTCAACATAGAGGCAGCTGTGCCGTGACCGCTGACATCTAATAAGTAAAAGCCAATGAGTTTTGGACTGATATGGAAACACTGAAATAAGTCGCCAGCCAAATCCTGTGCTGGCTTAAATGCCGTGGCAACCTGCCAGTTATTAGCTAAACAGGGACCTTGTGGTAGCAGGGCTTGTTGCAGCTGTGCTGCAGTGGCTAGATCTTGTTTGAGGGCTTCTAGGTGATGTTTTTCTTGTGATAGCAGTTGATTTAATACGTCATTTTTTTCTGCTAGTTCATTTTGCATTTCGATAATGCGAATGCCAGCCAATACTCGAACTTTGAGTACACCAATATTAAAAGGTTTACAGATAAAGTCGTCTGCACCAGCACTTATTCCTTCGACGATATCTTCGTTGCGTTTATTGCCTGTGAGTAAAATGGTGTAAGGGGCAACTGAGTTAGCTTTAATCATTTTACAAAGTTCCAGTCCGTTGAGTCCAGGCATCATCCAATCAGTAATAACCATATCAACCTGATGGTGTTCCAGATAACTTATTGCTTTTTCGGCACTTGTTACATCTTTTACTTGGTAACCCATGGTTGTTAATAAGCTCATTAACTGGAATCGCTCGGTTTCAGAGTCCTCAACAACAAGGATATGGCAAGGCTTGCGTAATTTACTGGTTGAAGTTAATGGCATAGCATGACTCGAAATATTATGTATACGTGCAACATCGCAAGTTGTATGCCATACCACTATTTTATTGATTTATATGGATTTGTTATTAATCCCATTTCCATGTCATTGAGGGCGTTGCAATTTGATTCGCAAAATGAAACTCAAATGAGCCCAATTAAGCTGGTTTTAGTTAGCCTGTATGTATTCGAAAATGTTTCATTTACTTGGCTGTGGAGTGCTTATGTATCAGTAACATTGTTTGGAATGGGGTTTGTACAGCTTAAGTTGCAGAGGACATGCAACCAATAAGTGGATTGTTTTTGCTAAGTAAGCAGCTATAGTAAAGCTTAACAGTGCCGATTTAATAAGAAGTTTGATTGCAACGTGTTAAGGATATAACCAAGGAAGATGACTACGTGCAACAGTAGCTTTTTGGTTGCTATCATATTGGTTATCTTAAGAGGTGATCGCTACAGTGATAGTATTGTGCCAATAATCGAATCCAATTTGAAGGTGTATAGGGAAATAGCCTGCGATAAGAGGGTCATATGAATATAATCGATGAAGCTATTTTAAACGAACTAAGCACTATGCTTGGTGAAGAAGCGATGCATAGAATGATGACCATTTTTATTGATGAAGCCCAGCAACGATTACAAGTGCTTGCAAAGGTTTTATCGTCTTACCAACAGTCAGGGTTATTAGATATGGCTGAAGTTGATATTCAGGCTCATACCCTTAAAAGTAGTACAGCAAGTTTTGGTGCGCATGGACTGTCTGTTGTGGCAGAAAATCTCGAGATGAGTGCAAAGGCGCAAGATAGTGAGCAGGTGATAACGCTCTTAAATGAGGTAGTTCCTGTAGGTGAACAAACCTTAGGTTATTTTAGACAGCGCCTTGTGGCGGATGATTATTAAGCTTTAAGGTTGAAATACGGCATTATATTAACGATTGTCCCTTGTAAATACAGTATGGGATCAACATGCGTTAATTAACATTTTTAGCTAAACCAATAATTAATAGATAGGCTGATTTATATGGATGTAACAAGCTCATTTACTACATTGCTCGTTGAAGACAGTATGTCTTTGGGGGCGTTATATACCGAGTTTTTACGTGCGGACGGGGCTCAGGTCACCCATGTTAACCATGGAGAAGATGCGCTTAACGAGCTCAAGCTGAGACAGCCTGATTTGTTGGTGCTTGATATTCAGTTACCTGACATGTCAGGTATGGATATTTTAGAAGCCGTTCAAAAAGATTACCCTAATATCACAGTCATAATGATCACGGCTCATGGCACGATTGATCTTGCAGTAGATGCCATGCGTTCTGGTGCATTTGATTTCTTAGTTAAGCCATTTGATGCAAAACGTTTGTCGATTACAGTACGCAATGCATTAAAGCAACGCCAACTGGTAAATCTTGTTGCTAAGTATGAAAGTAGCTTACCAAAGCCTCATTTTATGGGGTTTGTTGGTGAGTCCTTAGCAATGCAAACGGTATATAAGACCATAGATTGCGTTGCAAATAGTAAAGCGTCGGCATTTATTGTGGGGGAGAGTGGTACAGGTAAAGAAGTCTGTGCTCATGCTATTCACAATGCTGGTAACCGTAAGGATGGGCCTTTTGTAGCGCTTAATTGTGCATCTATTCCTAAAGACTTAATTGAAAGTGAGATCTTCGGTCATACCAAAGGGGCATTTACTGGCGCGGTGGCTAATAGAGATGGCGCTGCTACCCAAGCACACAACGGCACTTTGTTTCTTGATGAAATCTGCGAAATGGATCTTGAATTACAAAGTAAACTGCTGCGGTTTATTCAAACCGGTGTTTTTCAGCGAGTCGGTGGTACTAAAGAAGAAAAAGTCGATGTGCGTTTTGTCAGTGCGACAAACCGTATGCCTTGGGATGAAGTTAAGGCTGGCCGTTTTAGAGAAGACCTGTTTTATCGCTTGCATGTCATTCCTATTGAGTTACCACCTCTTAGAGTTCGCGGAAAAGATATTCTTTTGCTTGCGACTAATTTACTAAAAGAATACAACAAAGAGGAAGGCAAAAACTTTAAGGGATTTAGTCGTGAGGCTAAAGACTGCTTAAAAGGTTACTCATGGCCGGGAAATGTTAGACAATTACAAAATGTGATTAGGCAGATAGTTGTGTTGAATGATAGTGAAACCGTTGAGCTTGCTATGTTACCGGTTCAATTGACTACAGAGCTTGAGTCGACCAGTGTTTCGCAAAGTAATTTGGCTCAGTCATTTAACTCAAAAACTGAACCATATCAACGTGTTGAAGATATCAACGCTAATAATAGCGAAGCAACTCATGCTTCAGCTTTTATTGGAAACATCGAGCAGGGTGCATTTGTCATTCCAAAAGCGGCAGAAGCTGTTGTGCCAAAAGTAGATTCTGGCCAAATAGAACCTTTGTGGTTAACCGAGAAAAGAACCATAGAAAATGCCATTGAACGCTGCGATGGCAATGTGCCTAAGGCTGCAGCTTTACTTGATATTAGTGCGTCGACAATTTATCGAAAACGCCAGACTTGGGAAGAGTTAGAGAATAGTTTAAGTCATTAATAATTAAGGTCTGTTTAAATTAATGACGCTGACTGTTATTGCTAGAGCAATATTAACGAAAAGAGTAGACTTAGGGTCTACTCTTTTTTGTTTTATACAATGAGAACGCCATGAAATATCTTGTTGATACCCATACTCATACCGTTGCTTCAACCCATGCCTACAGTACATTGCAAGAATATGTTGCCATGGCTAAACAAAAGGGAATTAAGTTATTTGCCACAACCGATCATGGCCCAGATATGGCAGATGCTCCGCACTTTTGGCATTTTGTTAATTTACGGGTAATACCGCGGATCGTCGATGGGGTTGGTATTTTAAGAGGGATTGAAGCCAACATTAAGAATATAGATGGCGATATTGATTTCTTTGGTGATTATTTAAAACAACTTGATATTGTTCTAGCAGGGTTTCATGAACCTGTATTTGCCCCCAGTGATAAGCAAAATCATACTCAAGCTATGATAAATTGTATCAAGAGTGGCAAGGTCGATATTATTACTCATCCTGGTAATCCTGCTTACCCGATAGATATTGAAGCTGTAGCTAAAGCCGCTGCTGAAAACAATGTCGCGCTTGAAATCAATAATTCGTCATTTTTAACTTCCCGCAAAGGTAGTGAGCATAACTGTTTGGCGATTGCTAATGCGGTGAAAGAGGCTGGAGGTCTATTGGTGATGGGCTCTGACTCTCATGTGTCGTATAGCTTGGGAGATTTCTCTCAGGCTTTGACTATTATTGATCAAGCAAATTTTCCTGTGGAGCGATTGTTAAATCGCAGTCCTGAAGCCTTGTTAAGCTTTTTGTCTATACGAGGGCATGGCGCGCTTGATGAATACTCTGCACTACTTGAACAATGATATTTTTATTGAATCTGACAGAGATAGTTACCTTTAAATGCGGATTTTAATTACAGGCGCTGGTGGTCAGCTTGCTCAGGCGTTACTGTCGGTTGCCAATGTCGCGCAAACTAATGCGGCTCAAGTAAATGTTAATGGGTTGGCAGCGGCAGAACAATTATTGATGGGTTTACTTCCCGAAGCTTTAGACTGTTTATTAGGCTCAGATATTGTTAAGGGGTTTTGTCGCAAACAACTTGATATCAGTGATAGCCACTCAATCGCTTGTGCTTTTGATGAATTTGAACCGGATGTTGTTGTTAATTGCGCGGCATATAATGCAGTGGATCTTGCTGAAATAGAGGAATCGACAGCTCTTGATATTAATGCGAATGGTCCTAAGTTACTGGCTCAAGCTTGTTTTATTCGCCGTATTAAGTTAATCCATATATCCACAGATTTTGTGTTTGATGGAGAGCTTATCCACCCATATACAGAACAAGATGTACCTTTACCCTTGTCTGTTTATGGCGGTAGTAAGCTTAAAGGGGAATCTTGGGTTAATGAGATCTTAGGCAGCAATGCAATCATTATTCGTACGTCTTGGTTATATAGCTGCAAAGGGACGAATTTCGTCAAAACCATGCAAAACTTGTTTCAAGTGAAAGAACGCCTATCTGTTATTGATGACCAACGTGGTAGCCCTACATGGTGTGAGGCCTTAGCTGTGGTGATATTTAAACTCGTGAAGCAAATGAAAGCTGTTAAGGCAAAGTCTCATGAAACAAAAGCAAAGCAGTTTGCTAAAGCACTAGATGAAGACGTCAGTGCTAGTTTATACCATTATGCAGCCGCTGGAACGTGTAGCTGGTTTGAATTCGCACAGTATATTCAACGGTATCAAGAGCAGATGTTAGAAAGTATTCAAGCTGTTGAAAACAATCATTCTAGCTGCAGTATCGAGCCTATAACTACAGAGTTATGGCAATCGTTACATAGGAATAAATTAGCGACTAGGCCAATGCAGAGTGCGTTGTGTGCAGAAAAAGTGACTTGTAAATTAGCACTCGATGAGCAAAGCCTATTGAAAGCATCGTGGCAGTTTCAGTTACAAGCGATGTTACGACATCAATCAGCTATAAAGTTAAATTGGACTGAGGGATAGAGCTCAAAGTAAATCTGCAAGCGAGTACAAAAATTATCCCCATACTTAAACAAAAAAAGGCAAAAGTCGCATGTGACTTTTGCCTTTTTATTTATCGCTCACACGTTTGGAAATATGTTAATCCCTAACAAGTGAACCGAGTTAATATGGCCGTTTTTAGAAGCTACGTTCCCAACCTGCGTAGATCGTAGTGTCCCAATCATCGCCACCAGAAGTCATATACTTACTGTAGCCTACTGTGCCGCCAACCTTTAATGTACCTTGGTACAGTGGTCTATGGTAGCTAGTGTCAAACTGGTATACACGTTCATATTCGCCAGGAGAAACCGGGTTACCACCCGACGGATTACCAGTATCTGTGCCATCGGTATTGAGTCTTAACCAACGGAACTTATTAGTGATGTTTTGGCCGCCACCTAATTGAGTAATACCACCAACAACCAATGTCGTAGCATCATTATCGTAAGTGCTGCCTAAGCTTTTGCCATAGTAACGATAGCCATCTTGGTAGAAGCCATGTTCATAAAGACAGTTATAGGCATTGGAGTCGGTACCACAAGCAACTTGAGTGTCTGAGTATTCAACAAATACGCGGGTACTAATATTTTCTAAAACAAAATCAACACCGCCCATATTGGCAGAGTTAATCAGTTTATTTTTACCGTTATGATAATCTTCATGAATGCGTTCGTAGTAAATACCGTAAGGAATACCAAAAGCAGTATCAGACCAGCGGAAGTCATAACCAGCCAACATATTTTCTTGGCCATTAGTAACATCGCCTTCGCTCATGCCACCGTTAAACAAGCCATCCCACCAGTCTCCTAAACTATTGCCATAGCCCTTACCGCCCCATTGCATGGTCCATGAGAAGCCGACTTCAAGTTTAGATATTGGTCTTAAGGTACCGCGAGCGCCCCAATGTTTAGCGTCGGGTACATGACGTCCACTTTCCATTTGGCTAAATGCAGTGGTAAATGTCCAAGGACCAATCCAGTTTAACCACGGTGTTTCAAATGCTTGGCTATTATTGCGAGAGAAAGTGACGCCCGGCATAGGCCTAGCATTGGTTGTTTGAATAAGGCCACTATCCCAGCCTGGTCCCCAATATTTTTGCTGCGCGCCAGCACTGACAATCCAGTTACCTAGCATTACAGCGGCAAAGCTGTTATCTAAGCGAGTGCTGTTACCGTCGATAGGGTCATAGTGGTAGCTTGTTGATAAACGGCCACTAAACCAATCTTTAGTGATTTCAGCTGAGACTTCGGCTTCTGCTTTATCACGGTAATCTTGGCCAAAACCAATAAAACGAGTGGTATCTGAGCCGCCAGCAAGTTTGATAGTTGCACTCATACCTTTATGGTCTTGCACATAGGCACGAGTCACTCTATCAAAAGCATCACGTTGCATGCTTGATAAGGCTGTTTGATCCGCCTTATCCATATCTTGCTTTAGTCCGTCCCACATTAGTGGATAGGTGGTAATTGGTTGCACGATAACACCGGTATCAGATAACAGCTGAATATCGGCTCTAAGCGCAAGATCGGTAGGCTCTACCCACCAAGCTGCTTGTGCAGTGCTGCAACCAAGCAATAATAAACCAGATAATAATTTAAGTTTCATTGGGATCCCTTTTATCAATGTGGCGCATTTTAGAGGATTTCATTGCAAGCGGATAGTGTGGAGGCTTGTGAATCATTGAATTTTCACAAAATGTGACAGCTTGGTTGATTTGCTAGAGTAGATAAATTATTGATTGATAAATCATGAATTTTTAAGCAAGCAATCTGATTTTGTTCTATTTTTTAATTAACTACGTGCTGATATTGGAATATCAAGAAATATAGGCTTTATATAACTGACTTGTATCAGTAATGAATTGTTTGAAGGGAGGCGACTCCTTAGGATATTGACAAGGAGTGTCTGCATGCTATTTGCCTACTTATCATTTAGGCCTGTTTTTCATCGCTTTAGTCGTACGCTACTTTTAACGTTATTACTGATGAATAGCAGCTGCATTTCTAGCAAGGCTATTGAAAAGGAAGTCGAATCAAGTGGTGTTTGGCCTGGTCTAGTTTTCGAAATTCAGCGCAATAGTGTAATAGAGCTGCAGATCACTGAGCTTATTGCTGAAATGACTCTTGCGCAGAAAATTGCTCAAATGATCCAACCTGAAATAGGCGCGATAACCGTCGAGGATATGCGAGAGTACGGCTTTGGCTCATACTTAAATGGCGGAGGCTCCTTCCCTTATGGTAATAAATATGCGACAGCGAGTGACTGGGTTGCACTTGCTGAAACTATGTATCAGGCATCTATAGATGATTCTGTTGATGGCTCGACAATCCCAACAATGTGGGGAACTGATGCCGTTCATGGGCATAACAATGTCATAGGTGCGACGCTTTTTCCGCATAATATTGGCCTTGGTGCGAGTAATAACCCTGAGCTAATCGAACATATTGCCACCATAACTGCCAGAGAAGTGAAAGCGACGGGAATTGATTGGGTTTTTGCACCTACAGTTGCAGTAGCAACTGATGCTCGTTGGGGGCGAACCTATGAGAGTTATTCAGAAGACCCTGCCATTGTAAAAGCTTACGCTGCGGCGATTGTGCACGGATTGCAAGGTTATGCTAATAAGAATTTTTTAACCGAAGGTAGGGTTATAGCGACAACTAAGCATTTTATTGGCGATGGCGGCACCTCAGGAATTGACCAAGGGAATAATGTCGATTTTGAGCAACAGTTATTTGATATTCATGCCCAAGGTTATGTTGCAGGTTTAGCTGCTGGTGCGCAAACCGTGATGGCTTCTTTTAATAGTTGGCAAGGCGAAAAAATACATGGCAGTCATTACCTATTGACTCAAGTGTTAAAGCGGCAAATGGGATTTGATGGTGTAGTTGTTGGAGATTGGAATGGTCATGGACAACTCTTAGGCTGCAGTAATGATAATTGCTCTAAAGCTGTTAATGCAGGACTAGATATTTATATGGTGCCAACGAAAGACTGGAAACCTTTGTTTAATAATTTAGTCATGCAAGTCGAAAGCGGCGAAATTTCTATAGAGCGAATTAATGATGCGGTAAGCCGTATTTTGCGAGTAAAGTTGCGTGCGGGATTATTTGAAAAGCCTGCTCCAGCTATGCGCAAGTATGCGGGAAAACGTGAGTTAATTGGTGCTGAATCTCATCGAAACTTGGCTAGGCAGGCAGTGCGCGAGTCGTTAGTGTTACTTAAAAATAATGGCAATTTACTGCCATTAGCTGCAAATAAGATTGTGATGGTCGCTGGTGATGGGGCCGATAATATCGCTAAGCAATCCGGTGGATGGTCACTAAGCTGGCAAGGAACTGGCAATAGTAATGCAGACTTTCCTCAAGCGACTTCGATTTTTTCTGGTATAAACACACAAGTCGCTAAAGCGGGGGGCAAAGCATTTTTAAGCGAAAGTGGCCGCTATGCCATTAAACCTGATGTGGCTATTGTAGTTTTTGGTGAAGAGCCATACGCAGAAGGCTATGGTGATTTGGATAATTTGGAATATCAGCGAGGCAACAAACGAGACTTAGCTTTATTGCAACGATTAAAAGCTGCTGGGATCCCATTAGTTTCAGTTTTTATCAGTGGTCGGCCATTATGGGTTAATGCAGAGCTAAATGCCTCTGATGCGTTTGTTGCAGCCTGGTTGCCTGGCAGTGAAGGTGAGGGCGTTGCTCAAGTGTTGTTTGCTGATGCTGCAGGCCGCTCTCAATATGACTTTACCGGCAAGTTACCTTTCTCATGGCCAAATAGTCCTCTGCAATCAAAATTGAACTACCGCTTGAACGATCCAAAAACCATTGTTAAGGGGGATTCCGCTCTATTTCCTCTTGGGTTTGGCTTAAGTTATGCCGACTTGCAGGAACTGGCTGAACTTGATGAATTCGTTAAGCTGAAAGATGGCTATAAATCCCGCTTAGCGGTTTTTGACTTAGGGATTATAAAACCTTGGAAGCTTGAATTATCGAGTAAATCAAAATCATCAAGTGATAAAACACAAGATGAAATAAGAAAACCAAAGGCCGTTAAGACTAAAAAGATAAGATTTGAGGACGGTCAATATGCTTTGAGCATTAGCTTTAATGGATCCTCAAAAGCGGAAGTCAGCTTTAAAGAGCTGTTTCCACGAGATCTAAGAGCATTTGATGAACAACCTTCGGTGTTATCAATTTCAATAAATGTTGATGTGATACCTTCCGATAATGTTGAGCTTAGTGTACGTAGCGATAGTGCAGGGAAAGCTTCAGTCGACATCACCAAGCAGATACTTAATTTGGAAAACCAAGGAGAGCAGATTGTCACAGTTGATCTTAATTGTTTTAAGAAGCTGGGAGTTGATTTTTCAGATGTAACATCGCCATTTATGTTGAGCACAAAGGGGGAGTTATCAATGATGATTACCCAGATAGAATGGATATCTCAAGAGACCATTGCGACAGTTCAATGCGAATAACAGATAGACCTTGTAGAGTATATGCTGCTGCGAGCTTCGTGCGCAGTCAGTTGAGTTTAGCGGCTATGTGTATATTTGGCTCTTCGTCGTTAATGG
>NZ_JBFRNX010000039.1:0-9813 GCF_041471165.1 Shewanella sp. 10N.261.52.F9 | reverse complement strand
TGTATTTTGACAAAGGTCGGGCCCTGCTCAACAATCGATACTAGGCCATTAGGATCAACCACATCAACAAGCGTCCAGTCATCGTCGCCTGCGACATGCGTAGCAAAATCAACCGTCAGCGTTTGTCCTTGTACCAACTCGTGTGCAAAGGGGGTTAACTCCAACCCAGTTTCTGTTTGTGGGTAAGAGAAAGCATTTGACGAATCCTCACATCCAGCAATAAATAACACGGCAACTAAGCTAGATATTGCCATTTTATTACGACTTAACAACATATACGTCTCCTATCCTCAATTGCGGGGATATTAGACGTTTATGCCACTAAAACAGATAGCAACTAAATTTAAAAAATACATCCAAATGCTAAGCATTATAAAATTTAAATTTTAAACCTACTTAAGCGTATGTTTAGAAAAGGAGCTATGTTAACTTTACTAAAATAAGTTAACGTTATCTTTTGTTTTCTAAGGTCCAGATTCTTGCCAAAGAGTCAGTCCTTCGTTAATACTAAAGCAAAATCCTAAAGTGAAAGATGCTATTGAACATATAACAAATATGGATAGGCCGCGCGCAGCCGCGTCCTTATCCCGAGTGTTGAACAAGCCCGGGGTTTGATACCTTTATATAGTAAATAGCGGCGTGAGAGCTCACGCTGGTTTAGGTCGAGAAGCTTAATTTACACTTTTGGCTAGCCATAGCTGTCCCTTAGCACCGAAAGCCAATAAGTAAGTCCATAGTTTCAAAGGCTTAATCACCTCCAGCGTTTCAATTCTAGCGTTCTAAAATTTCAAAATTCTGCTATCTTACCGCTTAAACAGTGGCGTTAGATTGCTAAGTGCTCCGGCTATGAAAGCTTGTCAGTCGCACCTGCTTGTTTCCATGCACGCCCATAAATGTCATCGGCTGCTGGCAGCAAGGGCAAGGCCGTATTGCCGCAATGCGCTTTACCTCTTCAACTAGGGGACTTCCTACTACTTGAGGCAGCGCCCCTGCGACAGCGAACATCAACTGTATTTGTTGTCTCAGCTTGCGAAAGTTCCCGCTAAGTAATCCATAATCTCGTACTCGGCGTAACCCTTTGGGTAAAACATGCTGCAGCACTAACCATAGGAACTCTATCGCGGGTAAGGTACGCACTTTATTGGTCTGAGTTTGGCTGTCCAGATACTCGAAGCTGACGTGCCCATCGATATTACTGATGATATTTTTATCAGGCAATACACCGCGATAGAGGTATCTTGATAAGTACTTCAGTGCAGGTAAGCCTTTGCCAACATGCTGGCAATCTACCACCCACTTCTTTGGGGTTGCTGCTGGCAGTGTGATATCTAGCTTATTTGTCAGGTATTCCAGCAACCTTGCTCGCCACACTGTGGCGAGATTAAAAGCGTTGAATAGATATTTACCTCTGCTTTTTTTCCACTGTTTTTTGTCTTTGTTGAAGCTTCCAGCGGGAATGATGAAATGAACATGCGGATGGTAGTCTCGGCGTCTGCTGTGGGTATGCAGTACTCCCGTGAAACCTATCTCTCCGCCAAGTGATTTTGAGTTATGTGCAAAGTCTTTAAGTACACTGGCCGCAACTGAAAACATAGCTTGGTAGATCAACTCAGGTTGATGTTTTGCAATGACTCGAAGCTCAAAAGGTAAAGTGAACGTCACCATGTAATACTCAACGGGCAATAGCTTAGCCTGTTGTTTAACTAGCCAGTCTGCCGTGGTGTTGTGCTGGCATTGAGGGCAGCTCCGGTGACCACATGAGAGTGGATAATCAGTGGTATGAGTACAACTCTGACATGCCCAATGACTCGTGCGTTCCGTATTGGTGCGGCAGCTGAGCATAGAATAAATGGCTTGTCGCATCGCGGTTGTTATCTGTTGCTCGTATGCCTGATTAAACGCATCAAGATGAGCATGTAAAATATCGACGAACTTCATACGCCACACTCCCATTTCAGCGCTAAACCATCCGTTAGCTGGTTAATTGCTTCGACCGTGTTCTTGCGAGTGATCTGGGTAAGTCGTGTATAGCGTGCAGTGGTATTAAGGCTGTTATGGCCGAGCAGACTTTGAACAGAGCGCAGATCTAATCCTTGTTCTAGTAAGTGAGTGGCATAGCTGTGGCGTAGATTATGCGGGCTGATAGATTTATGAATATTGCACTCAGCAATCACTTTTTTTAGTGCTTTCTGGATCCCGCCTTTGTCCATTAATGAGTCAGGCTTACTATCTTTACCGGGAAATAAGTAACGGGGATGACGATGGATTTGCCAGTAATAACGCAGCGCTAGCAAAGTACGTTTAGGCAACGGAACCAGCCTGTCTTTGCCGCCTTTAGCGTTACGAACATGCACCTGCATTAACTGTGAATCGATATCCCCAACTTGCAAAGATATGCCCTCACCAAGCCTAAGCCCCATGCTGTATAGCACCAAGAAGAACACCTGATAACGCATTTGGTGAGTAAGGCTAATGACGATAGCCACTTCTGCAGGGGTCAGAATATCGGGTAAGTGTGTTACCTGCGGCGGCTTAACGATATTGAGCCACTGCCACTGCTGGTTAAGCACATGGCGGTAGAAAAACTGCAGACCGTTACGGTCGAGCTTAACCGTACTCCATGAGTGTGATGCAATCAGTTGAGCGAAGTAGCGCTTCAAATCGTCGGTGCTCAGGTTATCAGGGCAACAGTCAAAGAAAGCGGCAATCCGCCGTACAGCTCGGCTATAGGCATCGATAGTTGCGGGTCGCTTGCCTTGCAGTGTTAAGTTGGTAAGATGTTGTTCATAAAGAAAATCAAAGCGTTGTTGTTCGGATGTGTTCATGACAATACTCCTAGATTTGCGACCAAGGCAGGTCACCTCTAGTAAGTATTTAGGATGGGAAAGCAATGAGGCTTGTTATCTCTTCTGCCGCAGCGCGGCTTCGTTCAACAACTACAACAACCTTTTTACCAGATGACAAACTCGTATTGATTAGCACGAAACACAGGCTCAAGAGAAAGCCACCTAATAAGAATTGCCCTCCTTTAATGATACCTAAAACTAATAACCCAAACCCCATATCAACTCCGTAATATTAAACAGCCACTTATGTTAAACTTAACGATTATATAAACAGATTCACATAGCATTACTCAGAGCTAGATCTTATACCATGCTATGTCGGAAGTTTAATACCTCTATACTTTCAAAAAGCTGTTACTTAAGCTCCAGGCTCTCAACATTAAAAGCAATTGCAGAAGACTCTCCTTGCGCTACAGCTCTTATGCCTGGATGAATAACTTGCCAGTAGGCTTTATCCTCTAAACAAACAGCGCCATAGAAGTGCTCAACATTCACGCCGCCCTTACAGTGTTTGCTCCAATAATCTCGACTTTTATCGCTAAAGACAATATCAATTTTCACCTCTTCAGCAGTAATAACATGGAATAAGTTACTGCCGCCAACAATAACTCCACAACTTAAAAAAACATTAACCACCAAGATGGCAATAACTTGTTTGGTGGTACTTTGCCTTACTAGTGCAACCTGTTCTTTCTTCTCCTTCAGCAACCTGCTAATAATTAGTATTGGCAAACTCATAACATAAGTAATAGCAGCAGCTACATAAGCACTTTGGAAGAAAACTTCTCGCCAAATCAAATTAGGAAAAAATCCTAGTGACATAAACCCAAAAGAAGCCACACACAAATACGCGATGACGGTGTATTTTATTACTTGCATAAGTTTGGTTTGTTTAGGGAAATAGTATTCAATAAACTCCCTTTCACTTTGCCTTAAAAGTTTCTGCAAATGCTGTTCTAGTTCTTCGAACCTCACATAACCAAACACCTTTTGCTGCTCTCGGTCTTTACCATTGTTATAATACAACGCCAACAACCCTTCTTCTTTATCCAGCAGTTCATAAGTGAAGGTAATTTCTACCAGCCTAAATTTTGCTTGAATAATCAACGTAGGCATTGTAAGAACATCATTAGCGTCTACCAAAGCTACGCTATCTAGGATATCTTTAAGTTGAGCCTTTAACCCAGCCAGAGTAGTTTCTTCACCAAACAGCTGAGTTTGGCCAGATGCTAACTCCAACGAAAGTGTGGTTATCTTCATTATTTCAATACCTTTTCTAATGGTTTGCTGAGCTGGTCATCATCCCAGTGATGCTTTACTTTAGTGTTTTTATAATTTTGGTCAGCATTAGCTTTTTCTGCTGGCGATAAGAGTGCGCTAGCTTGTTTTACTAGACTTCGTGACTTTGAAAAGCCATTAGCTCGAGCGTACATAGCCCAAAGGTAAGCCTCTTGATAATCACCAGTATTAAAATGGAAAGTAGCTAAGTTGTGCTGAGATGGAGGGAAAGACTGCGTTGCCGATTGTAAAAGCCAAAATAGCGACAATGATGAACTTTGATCTACACCATGACCGAATTGATATAGCAAACTTAAATAGTATTGAGCAAAGGCATTATCGCTATTTTGGTTAAACCAACGATATGCTTGCTGGTAATTGTTAACAGTTGTCAGATCGTAGAAATAGACTGTAGCTAGTGCTAGTTGACTTACCACATCACCTTGATAAGCTGAAGGCTCAAAAAATGCCTTTGCTTCAAGATACTTTTTATTCTTAAAGAGAGTCATACCTAACTCTTTAGCCTCTTTAGTGGGTACTGTATTACTGTATTTCTCTATACCACTGAGGGCTATGGGCGGTGCACTAAACAGTAAGTATAAGGGTATCGAAATACCGAAAAATATGGCGTAGCCTAACCCTTTTTTTATTAAGTCTATCATTGCTTTATATTTACCAAGTAGAGTTTGCACATTATAGAGTAATTAAGCGCAAGCTTGATTACTCTATTTTTAGCGCTTTTAAGTTTTAAATATTTTCCGATTTTAAAGCACACTAACTACCAAAAACAGCGTGACTTGTAACAACTCTAAGGTCTATATTTTTATTGTCAGCAATTTGCTCTAGTGTTTGTGTATACTTCATACCATCTCCACAAAATAGCGTTGCACTATCAGATATATATCTTGCTCCCGACACAACGCTGTCGCATATCCCCCTTTCGACAAGTCGGTTAGCAAATAGCAGTAGTAGTTTCTGGTGTTCAATGTTTTTGTCAGTGATACGTTTAAAAAGAATCCTATCCTCGTTTTTAAAGCTAGAAACAAGTTTGACTCTATTAGGATTGAGTTCATACAAACTCACTTTTGCTGTTTCACGGTTTAACCTAATATAAGTATTGCCACTAAATCCAGACGCTTTTACTTGATATACAACATCGAAATATCGAGGACTTCGAGATCTAGATACACCGAATGTTCCACCATTAACTTTCTTCGTATATTCAATGCTTTTTTCGTCATTACCAATATATAGCAAAGGATAATCAGGATTTGAACCATAGTATTCAAATAGTGAAGCAATGTTTTTCAGTCGTAGTTTATACTCCTTTTCAGTTTCAGGTTCATACTCAATTGTGAAGGGTTGCTTTACTTTACTGACAAAAACTTCTACCTCAGCGACTACTGAAATGGAAAATGAAAAAAAAGTATAAAACTAATATTTCTGAATATAATTTCACTTCCCAGCCAATTCATAATTTACATCCTTTAGATTTGTTAATAATTTCAAAAAACTTTATTACAGCATTTTCCCAGAGCAAGAGTGAATCGATCACCTTGAATTCTCTAATATCATCATGAATAGGCATAAAATACTCTAACATATAGGATTCATATGCAGTCCCATATTGATCAATAAATAATTTTGAATAAGGACTCCGTTTATTCCAGTCATTAACAAGGGTTAAATCGTAATAATTGCTTGGGCATTCAAATGTCATCATAAATTGATAACCAAACACTTGAGGAGAAAATTCAATTTTATAAACAAAAAAATCTTGACCAAATACAATCCCTAAAGACATATCACCTACATATTCTACTGGGCCTAGAACCTCTAAGTATGGTGTAAGTTCTTTGATATTTGTAATCGAAACCATTTGCTGATCTTGAACTTTATATGACAATGATTGACATCCAGTTAGTATCAAAACAATTAAAAAGCAGATTGATATTTTAACCATCAGATGGAATACTTATAATTCATTAAAAATACCGTTATAAGAATAGGTATCAATAATGACAAGGTACCTACTATATAAACAAAGCTACGGCTTAACAGTAGTAAAGTACGATTACTGCTATTATCATTAACTCGATATGCGATAAGGTTACTAAATAAACCTATAACAGCCCAAAACCCGAATGGAAAATAAATATTTTCACCGAACACCATATAATAATAAACATATATGCCAAGCAAGCAAATAAAATGTGCGATGATACATAAGCCTAGAACTTTCATAATTACCCACCTTTAAAAATTAATTCTTCAGCAACCTTAATAAGGTCGAACATTACAACTTCTTTAGAAAGTTTTTCAAGCTCAACTTTATCCAAACTTTTAACAAATTCATTGCTTGGTGGTTGGAAATAAATAAAACCTTGTAGGATACTCTCAAGAGTGGCAATTTCAGCTTCATCTAATACTTTCTTTAAGGATACTGTTTCAAGTTCAGTACACTCGTACTGCTTTAAATTGTGCAAATAAATAAATACTGCTTTTTGCTCTTCGATTTTCAGCGACTCAAACCACTTTGACGAGGGAAACTGTACACTAGATTTTTTTGCATCGGCGTCGCATTGCTTCCACTTTTTATCCCAGCCGACCAAATAATTAAGTTTAGTTGCACAACCCGTTAGCAATACCACACTAACCAACAAAGCTTTAACTTTATAAAAGTTTATGTTCATAAACCTTGAAAACCTCATTATTTAATTGCATGTTGTAATCAACATGCTTTAAAAAATAAATTTTATCGATTATATAAACGGATTCACATAGCATCACTCAGAACAAGAACTTATTCCTTGCTATGTCAGAAATTTAAACATCTTATTCATTGCTTAACCCTCATTGACAACCTACACACTTGACATTGCTTGAATATAGTCATCAGTAGTGTTACTGCCTTAGATGCTTTCAAAGTTGTTGCTACCTTCCTTATTCAGGAATATTCACATCTACACCATTACTTTTAAGAAACTCTAGAAAGTATTGTCGTTCAACACCATAGGGCTTCAAGAATCGTAAAGCGGACTCGATATTTAATGAGTTCAATACAACTTCATCTCCCAACTCATTTCGCAAATATTCAAAAACCGTAACTTTATTATTTAAGATTAAGTGTTCTAAAATAGAATTATTCAGCTTAGCTTCAGATTTTATTAGTAATTTGATGATACCTAAGTTTTCCTGGTCTTTATATCGGCGACCTTGAATGGGGTTAACAGCATGCATTAATGCCGTATCACCATTTTTAACCACAAGATTTACATTGCCACCAGATTCAATCAAATAGTCTACGACATCCAAATGTCTATATACTGAAGAAGTCATCATTGCGCTTCTTTCGTTATATACAGAATTGACATCCACGCCTTGCTCTTCAACAAGGTAACTAGCAACATTCAAATTCCCTCCCCAGGCCGCAGACTCTAAAAATAAAGCAAAGTCATCTTTACTAAAAAAATTCTTCGGTACGTTATCCGTTAAAAAAGAAACTATTTCAACATGCCCATGAAGTGCCGCAACGTTAATATCTTCCACATCAATTTTTGCACCATGCTTGACTAACGCCTTTACATAATCCAGTTTTCCAGAGCTACTGGCGCCATATAAAACACTACTACCAAATCTGCTGGTAGCATTGACATTAACACCATTTTCTAAAAAATATTGAAACATTAGAGAGTCGTTGTTTGACTCTATACGGGACAGAGGTGATTCCCCAGACATTGTCTTAGCATTTAAGTCAGCACCTTCATTGACTAAATTACGGACAACATCCATGTTCCCTGCAATAACTGCATACATTAACGCGGTCAAACCGTCTGAATCGATACGATTAACATCCGCACCTTTTTCTAATAGGAATTTGACGGTTTCAACATCGTCTTTAACTGATGCGACCATTAATGGGGTCGTATTAGGAGTCCCTATCCATGTAAACGACTTATTTGCATCAACACCCTCTGATATTAAATATTCAACAGAGGGGAATTGCGACGAGGTGAGGGCATGTAAGAATAATTCTTGAAGATACTCTTCTCCTAGTTTTTTATCGACTAATAAATATTTTAATACATCGATAGCGCCATTCTTAACTGCAATAATTGTTAATTTTTTTTGCGTGTCCGGAGTTAAATTCTTTTGAAACACAATATCAATCATCTCTTCTAGAACATCTGGGTGGTTATTGTGCGCTGCCACCTCTAATACTCCCCAACCATTATTACTAATCGCATTAATATCCGCACCGTTGGCGATAAGATAATTAACCTTATCTAGCTCCCCGTGCTCAACGGCTATCATCAAAGGGGACCAGCCACGAGTGGTTTGCGCATTAATGTCCGCGCCATTATCAAAAATGTATGATACAAGTGCTAAATCACTAGAGGGAATTGCTATCATCAAAGGTGAATGCCCAGTCTTAGACTGTGAATTAACATTTATTTTGTGCTCTATTAAGTGAGAAACCAACCCCTTATCACCTATATCAACTGCCATCATAAGTGCGTTAACTTGAGAGTTCGATACGGCATGGATATCAGCACCATTTTGAATGAGGAAACGAGCTACGTTTGCTGTTTCCGATGATAATAAAGCACTCCAGCCGTCACGGTCTTGAATGTTTATATCAGCTCCTTGCCTAACCAATTCACTTACTCTGTCAAATTGACCTTCGTACGCCGCCACAATTAAAGCCGTACGCCCTCTTTCGTCTACTTTATTAATGTTATTTGGGTATCTGTATTCATTCATATCTTCTTTATTCATTAGTGGAGAAGTGTTTGCTATAGAGGGTTGGATTGTCATGATGAAACATAAAGAAGCAAGTATTAACAGAATATGACACCTGTTAGTGCTTTGCTTTACCCTAGTTGTTTGCGATAGTGACATACTATTTCCATAAACTCTTATTGACGTATTTTGTCAGTTCTAAACATAGGCAATCAACGTTCTCATACCGCGATAAATCTGCTGTATTGCCATTAAGTGTTATTAATTGAATTAATTTGATTTCATCGTTAGTTGTTTTAACATTTATCCATTTAACCTTGTCCCATGTCATTGTTTCTTTCACGTCAACTTCATGCGAAACCAAACCCTCTTCAATAACTTCTATATAATGGCACTTGCAATAAGCTAAAAAGTCATAACAACTCTTTAAGTTAACTAATGCACAACACATACCTACTCCAAACGTATATAACAAAATATTTAATGGAAGATGTGTACCTAAAAAACTCGTTATGACGATTAACAATAATGGCCAAAAAAAATAGTATGATTATAGGGAAGCGCCATCTGATTTTTGTGAATTTACTGCTTATTCTAAACTTCACAGGAATATAGCTAAACAATGGATAGGTACATGATCATACAGCTAGCCCTTCGTTAATACTAAAGCAAAATCCTAAAGTGAAAGATGCTATTGAACAAATAACAACTACAATAACCTTTTTACCAGATGACAAGCTCGTATTGATTAGCACGAAACACAGGCTTAAGAGAAAACCACCTAATAAGAACTGCCCTCCTTTAATGATACCTAAAACTAATAATCCAAACCCCATATAAACTCCTTAATATTAGACAGCCACTTATGCTAAACGCACTTATTCGATTGTTAAAACAACTCTGCGATTAGCGGCTCTTCCCTCGACTGTTTGGTTATCCCCAAAAT
>NZ_JBFRNX010000038.1:0-29196 GCF_041471165.1 Shewanella sp. 10N.261.52.F9 | reverse complement strand
CAATTCCACCACTCCCGCACTGCATCAAGTTTTACATCTAGATTAAGATGGCGTTTGAATCTGGCGTGTCTAATATCAACATCCACCACTTCAACACTGTATCAAGTTTTACATCTAGATTAAGATGACTCTATTTTTCATTCAGAGTAAAGATGGTAGCAATGGCGGGACTTGAACCTGCGACCCCAGCATTATGAGTGCTGTGCTCTAACCAGCTGAGCTACATTGCCATCTTTCTTTTTCATCCCCCTGTCTGGGGAACGGGGCGTATTATGCTTATTCGGCTTATTCAGGTCAACTGCTTTTTTCTGCAAATTTACCGAAACGGCATTGTTCGGCGATAAGTTCACCAAACTGAGCAACAGACACCCAAAAAAGGGCCTTTTCTAAGAAAGTTTTAGCGCTTTTCACACTTGAGCATAGCTACTAAGGTAAATTTTATTAGCCAATAGCACTGTCCGAGTATACTCAAATGACCTTTTCACACCTATATCGACAGCTTTTATATAGCAGTTTGAAATAGCAGCCGCTAAATTCTCTGTTAAATACTCGACCTCTCCTAGTCATCAGCATCGTTTAATGAACTACGATAGCTAAACAACTTATGATCACTTCAAAGTGATGATTGATAGCTCTAAAACAATTACTAACAAACTTCGACAACAATAAAAGAACAGCTATATATTGTAAGCAAACCTTAGATACAAAAACGGCGACTATATAAGTCGCCGTTTGCTATTAACGTTTAGTCAAACTTAAACGTTAAATAGGAAGTGCATGACATCACCGTCTTTAACAGTATATGTCTTACCTTCTACACGAAGCTTACCCGCTTCTTTCGCGCCCGCTTCACCTTTATAAGTGATGAAGTCTTCGTAAGCCATAACTTGAGCACGAATAAAGCCACGTTCAAAGTCAGTGTGAATTACGCCAGCCGCTTGTGGTGCACTTGCGCCAACACGAACAGTCCAAGCACGAACTTCTTTAACACCTGCAGTGAAGTAAGTTTGTAGATTTAGTAGTTCGTAACCGGCGCGAATAACGCGGTCAAGACCTGGCTCTTCTAGACCTAGATCAGCCATGAATTCTTCACGGTCTTCAGCGTCCATTTCAGCAAGCTCAGACTCGATAGCCGCACACACAGCAACAACAACTGCATTTTCCTCAGCAGCAAGTGCTTTAACTGTATCTAGATGAGGGTTATTTTCAAAACCGTCTTCAGCTACGTTTGCAATGTACATTGTTGGCTTAAGTGTTAGGAAGTTTAAGTAACCAATTGCAGCTAGCTCTTCTTTACTTAGATCCATAGAACGTAGCATTTTGCCTTCGTCTAGAACTGGGCGCATTTTTTCAAGTACAGCCACTTCAAACTTAGCTTCAGCGTCGCCGCCTTTAGCACGCTTTGCTTGACGAGTGATAGCACGTTCACATGAATCAAGGTCTGCAAGAGCAAGCTCGGTGTTGATCACTTCGATATCACTTGCTGGGTCTACCTTATTTGCAACGTGAACAATGTTGTCGTCTTCAAAACAACGCACAACATGACCAATTGCGTCAGTTTCACGGATGTTAGCTAGGAATTTGTTACCTAGACCTTCACCTTTAGATGCACCAGCAACAAGACCTGCAATGTCAACAAATTCCATTGTTGTTGCTAATACACGCTCAGGCTTGACGATTTCAGCTAAAGCATCAAGACGCGAGTCCGGAACTGGAACCACACCTGTATTTGGTTCAATAGTACAGAACGGGAAGTTTGACGCTTCGATGCCAGCTTTAGTTAGTGCGTTGAAAAGTGTTGATTTACCAACGTTTGGCAGGCCTACGATGCCGCATTTGAAACCCATATTGTTACCTTTATATCAATGAATGACTTGAAGCAAAGCTCCAAGCACTTGTTTAAGCTTTAAAAGAATGCAGTCTATGCATCGCCTTTGCCATATCTTGGTTGAACAAGATCTCTGTCGAACGAACCGCTTCATCTATTGCGGCGTCCATCAGCTCTTGATCGGTTGGGGATGCTTTGCTTAGCACATAGTTGCTCACCTGGTTTTTATCACCTGGGTGACCAACACCAATACGTAAGCGGTAGAAGCCTTTATCATTAGCAAGTTTTGCAATGATATCTTTAAGGCCATTATGACCACCGTGACCACCACCCAACTTAAATTTGGCTACACCCGGTGGCATATCGAGCTCATCGTGTGCAACTAATATCTCTTCTGGCGCGATTCTAAAAAAGTTCGCTAATGCGCCAACCGACTTACCACTTAAGTTCATAAAGGTTGTCGGGATTAACAGACGGACATCTTTGCCATGTAAGGTGACTCGCGCCGTCATGCCAAAATATTTAGTATCTAATACTAATGTGGCACCACAGATCCTAGCGAGTTCTTCAACGTACCACGCACCAGCATTATGGCGAGTCCGTTCGTACTGCGCGCCGGGATTTGCAAGCCCGACAATCAGTTTAATATTGCTCATAGCACCCTGTCTGTATTGGCCTAAATTAGGTTTTGTCGTTGCTTAAATAAAGTAACAACAAAATTAAAAACGCGACATTTTAGCACTCAAATAGCCTGCCAACAAATTATACGCAAATATTGCGCAATCTAAATATGTTGTTCAGCGCCTTTTTCGCCACTTACACCAGCATAATGACTGATAAAACTAATAAAAATTAATCACAAAAAAACCGGATCCAAGATCCGGTTTATTGAATAGTAAGCTAAGTTAGCTTTATCCGTTCACGCTTAACTAAAAGCCCATCGCATATTTCAGCACCTGCTTTTTAATCGGCGAATCAATATTGGCTAGCTTTAACGCACCATTACGCAGAAGTTTAAGTGGTAAAATATCATTACTAAAGCTGGCATAGAAAAGATCCATCGTTGACATCATGAGCTGATTGTCGCGATAACGGCACTTTTGAAATTCTGCCAATACAGGTTTACGCCACCAGCCTTTGTCATCTTCTAGGTGTTTAGCAATCGTTGTTACCAAAGCATCAACGTCTTTAAAACCTAAATTAACTCCCTGCCCTGCTAACGGGTTAATCGTGTGCGCCGCATCACCAAGGATCACTAAGTTATTGCGGTAATAGGTTTGTGCATGCCGACGAGTCAGTTTAAAGCTCGCTTTGCTGACAACGGTAAAGTCGCGATCGAGTCGAGCCGGAAAGTGCAGATCAATCTGCGCCGCTAAGGCTTTATTATTAAGCTGAGTTAACTGGGCAATTTTATTGGCTTCATCGTACCAGACTAATGAAGCATTGTTGCCTGGTAAAGGTAATAAAGAACATGGGCCATTTGGAGTAAATTGCTGCCAAGTCACATCTTGTTCGTCGCAAGCAGTTTCAATATTAATTAGCATGGCAGACTGAGCATAATCCCAACCACTGATACCAATATTGGCCCACTGACGTACCATAGAGTTAGCGCCGTCGGCGCCAACTAGTAACCGCGTATCAAAGGTTTCACCATTATCTAATTCTACGCAAATTTTATCGTCCGCCTGCTTGCGAGTTAATTTGGCTATTTTGGTCGGACAGAATAGGGCTATATTGTCGAGTTGCTGCAAACGTTGCCACAACGCTAATTGGATAAGGCGGTTTTCAACGATATGACCTAAATGGGAGCAGCCTATTTGATCACTATGGAAACGGGTTATGCAGTCGTCCATCTCCCAAGTTTCAAGACCTTTATAGGCAACTTTACGCACATGATCTAACCCTGTTAGTGCGCCTAAACGCTCAAGTAAGGCTTCAGATGCAGCACTAATAGCTGACACGCGTAGGTCTAAGGCCTGTTCACTATCATAAGCTCTTGGTGCAAAGGCTTCGATAACAGCAACTTTCAACCCAAGCTGCCCAAGTCCAATTGCTGTTGCCGCGCCAACCATACCACCACCTACAACTACGGCATCATACACGCTGCATTTCATATTCACCTGCTCCACTGCGCTTTCTCTCCTAACCTCAATTATGCCCAAGCAGTTTACACCCAAACACACCAATATTAATGCTTTATAAAAGAAAGTTTGCACTATTTGATACTGAGCAGATTAGCTCTACCTCGCTTTGTAAATAAAGCGCGCCGAAATATGTCGATTAGTGTCAAATTTAACTCTAACGTGTACAAATGTGTCTAGAGTTAACTTTCCTCACACCTGCTTACAAACCACAAAAGCAAGATGCAAACCATGCCATAGACTCAAACTGTCAAATGGGGGACCCCCATAAAACATTAAGTGAGGATATTATGAAGAACTTTACCTTGGCAGCATTACTTTTTGCATCGTTCATTCCAGCCACCAGCCAGGCAAATCTAGATCCGACTGAAATGGAACATATCAATGTTATTTATCGGACTCCATTTGAATATTCACTTTATCAATATACCAGCGATACTCTGCAAGCATTTAATCAGCAACTATTGGTCGACATACATCAACAAGCGAAACAAAGCAGCCAGCAGATGGCCAAAAGCTACAGCCTCAGCGTTGCCGAAAATAACTCCGTAAATATACCAACTAAAGCCTTAGTAAAAACAATGACATTGGAGTCTGCAGAATAAAATCACTTTATTAACGGCTAAATGCTAGCCACAGGCTGACTTAGGCGTTAAAATGTCGCGCTATTTTTTCGGTGCTTCTAGAGTGATACAGACTGATGAGTAAAAAACTCCATATTAAAACTTGGGGCTGTCAAATGAATGAGTATGACTCTTCTAAGATGGCTGATCTTCTTGACGAATACGAAGGTTACACCTTAACAGACGACGCTGAAGAAGCTGACGTACTGCTGCTGAACACTTGTTCTATTCGTGAAAAAGCACAGGAAAAGGTTTTTCATCAGCTAGGGCGCTGGAAAACATTAAAAGATAAAAAGCCAGGACTGATTATCGGGGTTGGTGGTTGTGTTGCTTCGCAAGAAGGTAAAGCAATTAAAGAGCGTGCTCAATGTGTTGACCTTATTTTTGGTCCACAAACTTTGCATCGCCTACCTGAAATGATCGACCAGATCAAAGATGGTAAAAAAGCGGTTATCGATGTGAGCTTCCCTGAAATTGAGAAGTTTGACCGTCTACCAGAGCCCCGCGCTGAAGGGCCAAGTGCATTCGTATCAATTATGGAAGGTTGCAGTAAATACTGCTCGTTCTGTGTTGTACCATACACTCGCGGAGAAGAAGTGAGCCGTCCACTAGACGATATCATTTTAGAAATAGCCCAGTTAGCAGAGCAAGGCGTGCGTGAAGTAAACCTACTAGGTCAAAACGTTAACGCATACCGTGGCGCGACTCATGACGATGAGATCTGTACTTTTGCAGAACTTTTACGTTACGTAGCTGCGATTGATGGTATTGACCGACTGCGCTTTACTACCAGCCACCCAATTGAATTCACTCAAGACATTATTGATGTGTATGAAGACACACCAGAATTGGTGAGCTTTTTACACTTACCAGTGCAGTCTGGTTCAGATTTAATCCTGACGCAAATGAAACGTGGCCATATGGCGATCGAGTATAAATCGATTATTCGTCGCCTACGTAAAGCACGTCCTGATATTTTAATCAGCTCTGACTTTATCATTGGTTTCCCTGGTGAATCTAAGCAAGATTTTGCTGACACTATGAAGCTGATTGAAGACATTCAGTTCGATCACAGCTTTAGTTTTATCTATAGTGCTCGTCCAGGTACGCCTGCTGCAGACTTACCAGATGACGTTAGTTTAGATGAGAAAAAAGAGCGCCTAGCGATTTTGCAAGATCGTATTACTCAACAAGCTATGCGCTACAGCCGTCACATGCTTGGGACTGTGCAACGTATCTTAGTTGAAGGTCCATCGGTTAAAAATCCAATGGAGCTTCGCGGCCGTACTGAAAACAGTCGAGTAGTTAATTTTGAAGGCTTACATGAACATATCGGTAAGTTTGTCGATGTTGAAATTGTAGACGTTTACACCAACTCACTACGTGGCGTATTTATTCGCGGCGAAAATGACATGGATCTACGCCGCAACCTGCGCCCATCAGATATCACAGCTAAATATAAGCAAGATGATGACTTAGGTGTGACTCAATATAAGCCAGCTTGAACGGCTTAAGCCATTATATCGAAATACGCTAAAGGCGGCATCCTGAGATGCCGCTTTTTTCTTCGGTAATGCTCGCTAAAAATACCATTCGCAATTATTGAGTATGGCTCGTAAACTAGCACTATTCGCGTTTAACCAGACCTAGATTAATGGAGTGATTTTTTGTCAAATAAGTTAACCACGCTCAACCTATATTTGGAGCCTGCTGAAACTCGCAGACTCGCGTCGCTTTGTGGCCCGTTTGATGACAACATTAAACAGCTAGAACGTCGTATTGGCGTTGAGATAAGCTACCGTGACAATCACTTTCAAATTGTAGGAGCCCCGCGAAACTGCTTAACTGCAAATAATCTGTTAAAAGATCTTTATATTGAAACTCAGCCAGTTAAAGGCAGTACACCAGATTTAGAGCCTGATGCAGTGCATATTGCGATTCAAGAAGCGATTGCACTGGATATGGAAGCGCCTAGAGATGAAAGCGAACTCTATATAAAGACTAAACGAGGGGTGATTAAACCACGAAACCCCAATCAAAGTGACTATGTACGTAATATTGTTAATCATGATATTACCTTTGGTATCGGCCCTGCTGGCACAGGTAAAACCTACCTAGCCGTTGCTGCCGCAGTTGATGCTCTAGAGCGCCAAGAAGTGCGCCGTATATTACTCACACGCCCAGCGGTAGAAGCCGGTGAGAAACTCGGTTTTTTACCCGGCGACTTAAGCCAAAAAGTGGATCCTTATTTACGTCCACTCTATGACGCCTTATTTGAGATGATGGGATTTGAAAAGGTTGAACGTTTAATTGAACGTAATGTCATTGAAGTCGCACCGCTTGCCTATATGCGCGGTCGTACATTAAATGATGCCTTTATTATTCTCGATGAGAGCCAAAATACCACAGTTGAGCAAATGAAAATGTTCCTGACACGTATTGGTTTTAACTCACGAGCTGTGATTACCGGTGACATTACCCAAATAGATTTACCTAAACATCAAAAGTCTGGCCTACGCCATTCTATTGAAGTCCTTGGCGAAGTGGATGAAATCAGCTTTAACTTCTTCCAAGCTAAAGATGTTGTGCGCCACCCAGTGGTTGCAAGAATTGTCGAAGCTTATGAAGCATTCGAGCTAAAATCACAGTCAAGTAAAGGCAATAAAGATAGCCAATACCAATTACAGGAAACTGCTAACCATGAGTGATAATCAGCCGATTATCGATCTTGATGTTCAAATCGCTGTGGAAGGATTTACACTTCCTTCTTCTACAGAATTGGAACTTTGGGTAAAAACAGCAATCAGAGATACTATGAGTGAGGCCGAGTTGACGATTCGTATCGTCGAAGTCGAAGAAAGCCAATCTCTAAACAGTACATATCGAGGTAAAGATAAACCAACTAATGTGTTATCTTTCCCTTTTGAAGCTCCACCGGGCATTGAACTACCATTATTAGGTGATTTAGTGATTTGTGCGGCGGTAGTAGAGCAAGAAGCTATTGATCAAAATAAACCCCTAATCGCACATTGGGCACACATGGTTGTACATGGTTGTCTCCATCTGCTAGGGTATGATCATATTGAAGATGTTGAGGCTGAAGAGATGGAGTCATTAGAGACCCAACTAATTGAAAGCCTTGGTTATATTAATCCTTACAAGGAGCAATAATTGGCTCATTTGAGCCAGGAAAACACTATGAGTGACGATATCCCACCGAGTACTAACGCCTCTAAGAAGGGCTGGTTAGACAAAGTAAGTCAGTTGTTCCAGGGCGAACCGAAAAATCGCGAAGACTTAGTAGACGTAATTCACGATGCAGAACTGCGTGAAGTGATTAGCGTAGACACTCGCGAAATGATTAAAGGTGTTTTAGAAGTTTCCGATCTACGTGTACGGGATATTATGATCCCACGCGCACAGATTGTGGCTATCCAAATTGACGACACTGTAGAAGAAGTATTATCTACCGTGATCGGTTCAGCACACTCCCGTTTTCCAGTAGTCAATGAAGACAAAGATCATATCGAAGGCATTTTGCTTGCGAAAGATTTGCTTCAGTATGGCTTTAAAAACAACGAGCAGCCATTTGAGTTACGTCAAGTGATTCGACCTGCAGTTGTTGTTCCTGAAAGTAAGCGTGTTGATGTCTTACTAAAAGAATTCCGTTCTCAGCGATACCACATGGCGATAGTCGTCGATGAGTATGGCGGAGTATCTGGTTTGGTAACCATTGAAGATATCCTCGAAGAGATTGTTGGTGATATTGAAGATGAATTTGATCATGACTCTTCTGAAGAGACTGAAATCAAACAAGTTGCTAAACAAGTATATATGGTGAAAGCACTAACGCCTATTGACGACTTCAATGAGGCTTTTGGTACTGAGTTTAGCGACGAAGAGTTCGATACTGTTGGTGGTATGGTGTCCCATGCATTTGGTCATCTACCTGAACGTGACGAAAAAGTCATGATCCAAGATATTGAATTTAAAGTTGTTAGCGCTGATACCCGTCGCTTAATCCAACTACGAGTAAAGTTCCCTGATAACGCTCATGGCAATGATGAGTCGGTTGCTTAGCAACTAAATTAGTTATCACGACCCAATGATGAGGCTGTATGCTGAATAAACTTCGGGCATTAGCCCATCATCCGCGCTCGAAAATGGTGCTAGCCTATGCGGCTGGCGCCACTACTGCGCTCTCTTTTGCTCCTTATTCTATTTGGCCTTTGTACCTTGTAGCATTAGCTTTTGTTGTACATCAAAGTAGTAACTTAACACCTAAACAAGCATTTAAATACTGGTTAGGCTTTGGCTTTGGTTGTTTCTCCGTTGGGATCAGCTGGGTCCATGTCAGTATGGATACCTATGGCGGTATGCCACTTGTCGCCTCTATAGCCTTAATGGCATTACTTGCACTGTATCTAGCACTTTACCCTGCCCTTGCAGGTTATTTGATGCAAAAGCTTGCCCCAAAAACATCGCTACTGCGTAATTTACTGGTATTCCCTGCCCTTTGGACAATAACTGAATGGCTACGTGGTTGGGTACTTACCGGTTTTCCTTGGTTGTGGGCTGGTTATAGTCAAACTGAAGGACCATTAAAGCCTATCGCTTCGATGTTTGGCGCCTTAGGTTTGAGCTTTATTATTGCTTTACTAGCAGGCGCTTTAGCCCTGTTAGCAGTTAAACGCTGGCAAAGTTTAGCCGTAGCAGTGCCAATGTTGGCTACGCTGACGCTGATCGCACCAATGACCTCTCAAGTCGAGCCTAACGGCGAAACCATCAAAGTTGCATTGGTTCAAGGAAACATTCCCCAAAGCATGAAATGGGAGCCAGATGCTCTATGGCCAACTATGCTCAAATATATGGATCTATCACGGCCAGAACTCCTCGAAAGCGACCTCGTGATTTGGCCAGAAGCGGCTATTCCTGCGCCAGAATATATGGTGCAAGACTTTCTCGATAATGCGAATAAAGTTGCTAACTTAAACAATACGGCCATTATTACAGGCATTATTAGCCATCGTGCTAATGATTTTTATAACTCATTAATTGTTTTAGGTAATTACAACTACAAGCAACAATCTGAGGCTGATTATTTAGGTGATGGTAGTAATGAATTTAAAAAGCATCACTTACTTCCAATTGGTGAGTTTGTGCCGCTAGAGTCACTGTTGCGACCTTTAGCACCCTTTTTTAATCTTCCGATGTCATCATTTGCTAGAGGCGACTTTACTCAACCTAACCTCAACGCAGTTGGTCACCAAATATCACCCGCTATTTGTTACGAAATCGCTTTTCCTGAGCAGCTGCGCGCCAATATGAATGACAATACAGACCTGTTAATGACAGTGTCTAATGACGCCTGGTTCGGTACCTCGAATGGTCCATTACAGCATATGGAAATAGCGCAAATGCGCTCAGTAGAGTTAGGTCGCCCATTAGTGCGAGCCACCAATAACGGCGTAACCGCGGTTGTTGATGAGCAAGGCAACATTACCGATAGCCTGCCACAATTTGAGACAGGTGTATTAGTAGCGGACATTAAACTCATGAAAGGACACACGTTATTTACAACTTTAGGACAATGGCCAGTATTGATATTGAGCTTCTTACTTGCATTTGCCGCATTTATTAGAAGTAAACAATAATGATAAAAACCTCACTGACTAAAGGATTTACGCTGATTGAGTTGGTTGTTGTGATTATTATCCTCGGCATTTTAGCCAGTGTTGCAGCACCTAAATTCATCAATTTATCGAGCGAAGCAAGAAGCGAAGCTATTGAGCAGATTAAAGCCAGTAGCCAAACAGCTAATCAATTTGCCTATGCCAAATCGCAAATACCGGGAACAGCAATAAAACCACATGCCTACCGTAACGATATCGTAGACATCGATCTGGACGGCGATGGTAGCTTTGAAACTCGCTTACTTTCAGGATACGTAGATAACACTCACATTGATAAGCTCCTCGAGCTTGATGATATTTTCATCATTGAAGAGCAAGGAGTGAACTTCACCTATATCGGTTATGATGACGATGATGATAACAAGGTCAGTGACGATCTCTGTTACTTTAGATATCAACAAGCTACAGCTAATAGTTCACCGGTTTATTTAACTGTCAACGATGGTTGCTAAAAGCAACAAAATAGCGACACCCTGAGGTGTCGCTATCGGCGGTTAATTGCAAAACCAAGTAAGATTAACCGTATCGTTCGCAACTATGGCGCTAAAGCTTCTCGGGTAAACTCGTTATTATCGCACTCAGTACAGTCCGATAATATTCCAGGGAACGCCACTTTCGACTCATGTCCGCACGCTGTACATACCATAGTACCTTGGCCAACAATCTCACCACTTTCGTAATAGCCATGATGTTTAAAGTCTTGTGCAACCTCATGCCACTCAACCTGACTACGGTCGGTAATTTCGCTTAACCAGCGCCATAACGTATTTTCTACCGTGATGACGGTTGGGCTGTGGCTTAAATCGTTGGCATTTTGCTCTTGTAAGAAACTAGCAATGTCACGTTTTAAAAATTGTTCGACTAAAGCCAGCTCTTCTTCCTTTGCCTGCTGCTTTATTGCCAAGTATTGTTTACTAGCTTGAACCTGACTATACAAACTCTTTACAGTCAAAGAGTTATCGTCATTGTATTGAGTTTTAATGTGCTCAATTAGTGCTTCATACAGCGAAAGTAATGCGCTACTTTGGTCACTCATGGTAAATACTCCTTCAACGAACCTTTTTAATGACTCACTTCTAGTTTATTCTATGTCGATATAACTCGCGCTGATATAGCGCTAGATCAAACAATGGGCGGCATGGCCGGAAATAGATTGATGCAAGAGCAATATACTCCTTCAGAAATTGAAGCTAAAGTGCAGCAGCACTGGCAAGACACGAAAACATTTGAAGTTACCGAAGACGAAAACAAAGAAAAGTATTATTGCCTTTCTATGTTCCCGTACCCGTCAGGCCGGCTACACATGGGTCACGTACGTAACTACACCATAGGCGATGTTGTGTCTCGTTACCAACGCCTGCAAGGTAAAAATGTGCTTCAACCTATTGGTTGGGACTCTTTCGGTCTGCCTGCTGAAAACGCAGCTATTAAAAATAGCACCGCGCCTGCACCTTGGACATACGAAAACATTGACTACATGAAGAACCAGCTAAAAATGCTTGGTTTCGGTTATGACTGGTCACGTGAAATTGCTACTTGTACGCCAGAGTACTATCGCTGGGAACAGTGGTTCTTCACTAAGCTTTATGAAAAAGGTCTAGTTTACAAGAAGACCTCTTCAGTTAACTGGTGTCCAAACGACGAAACGGTTCTTGCTAATGAGCAGGTTATCGACGGTTGCTGCTGGCGCTGTGATACCACTGTTGAGCAAAAAGAGATCCCACAGTGGTTCATTAAAATCACTGAGTACGCAGAAGAGCTACTTAACGATATTGACACGTTAGAAGAGTGGCCTGAGCAAGTTAAGACCATGCAGCGTAACTGGATTGGTCGTAGTGAAGGTATCGAAATGACCTTCCAAGTTGCAGACAGCGATCAGAGCTTTGATATCTACACTACTCGTCCTGACACAGTAATAGGTGTAACTTATGTTGCTATCGCAGCGGCTCACCCATTAGCAGAGCAAGCGGCTGCCAATAATCCAGCTCTTGTTGAGTTTATTGAAGAATGTAAAAACGCTGACACCACTGAAGCTGCTATGGCTGCAATGGAAAAGAAAGGCGTTGCTACCGGCCTTAATGCTATCCACCCAATCACGGGCAAAGAAGTGCCTATTTGGGTAGGTAACTTCGTACTGATGAACTACGGTACCGGCGCTGTAATGTCTGTTCCTGCTCACGATCAACGTGACTATGAGTTCGCTAAAAAGTACGGCCTAAACATTGAAGCAGTTGTTAAGCCTGCAGACGGTGAAGTCGATATTAGCGAAGAAGCTTACACTGAAAAAGGTGTGCTATTTAACTCGGCAGAGTTTGACGGTCTTGATTTCCAAACTGCCTTTGATGCAATCGATGCCAAACTAACAGCTGAAGGCAAAGGTAAGCGTCAAGTTAACTTCCGTCTACGCGATTGGGGTGTTTCACGTCAGCGTTACTGGGGTGCACCAATTCCAATGGTGACTTTAGCTGATGGCACTGTGATGCCAACCCCTGAAGACCAACTACCCGTTATTTTGCCTGAAGATGTGGTCATGGATGGTATCCAAAGCCCAATCAAAGCAGATAAAGAATGGGCCAAGACCACGATTAATGGTCAAGAAGCTTTCCGCGAAACTGATACCTTTGATACCTTTATGGAATCATCTTGGTACTACGCGCGCTACTGTAGCCCACATGCAGATGAAATGCTGGATCCTGCAAAAGCTAACTACTGGTTACCAGTAGATCAATACATTGGTGGTATCGAGCATGCTTGTATGCACCTATTGTACTTCCGTTTCTTCCACAAGTTACTGCGTGATACAGGCTTAGTGAACTCTAACGAGCCAGCTAAGCGTCTGCTAACTCAAGGTATGGTACTAGCTGATGCTTACTACTATAACAACGAAAAAGGCGCACGCGTATGGGTTGCTCCATCTGATGTCACAGTACTAGAAACTGATGACAAAGGCCGTACCGTTAAAGCCGTAGACAGCGAAGGTCATGAACTGGTTTACACCGGCATGAGCAAGATGTCTAAGTCTAAAAACAATGGTATCGACCCTCAAGAGATGGTTGATAAGTACGGCGCAGATACCGTTCGTCTATTTATGATGTTTGCTGCACCACCAGAGCTGACACTTGAATGGCAGGAATCTAGCGTTGAAGGTGCACATCGTTTTATTAAGCGTTTGTGGAAAACTGCACACGATCATATTGCTACAGGTCCAACTGCAGAGCTTGACGTTAAGTCACTAAACGCCGCTCAAAAAGAACTACGTCGCGAGCTACATAAGACAATTGCTAAAGTAGGTGATGATATTGAGCGTCGTCAGATGTTCAACACCGCAATTGCATCTGTCATGGAGCTAATGAACCGTCTGCAAAAAGCACCTACAGAAACAGAGCAAGATAAAGCACTTATGCAAGAAGCTTTGAACGCTGTGGTACGCTTGCTTTACCCAATCATTCCACACACTTGTTTTAGTCTTTGGAATGAACTGGGCAACCAAGGCGCAATTGAAGATGTACTTTGGCCTGAAGTTGACGAGTCTGCACTAGTAGAAGACAGCAAGCTAATCATCGTTCAAGTAAACGGTAAACTGCGCGCAAAAATCACTGTTGCTGCAGATGCGAGCAAAGAAGAAGTTGAGGCTGCCGGTATGGCTGAAGAAGGTGTGATTAAACACACCGAAGGCAAAACCGTTCGCAAAGTTATCTACGTACCGGGCAAACTGCTCAACATCGTGGCTAACTAATCCTTCTGAAACAAGGAAGACAAATCAAAGCTTATGCTAATTAAACGCATACTTTTAGCAACCTTGGCACTGAGCGTATTGCTCAGCGCCGGTTGCGGCTTTAGATTACAGGGCAGCTACTCTATTCCAGAGCAGCTGCAAACCTTGAGTCTAAGCAGCCAAGACGAATATAGCGAACTGACACGCTTAGTGCGTGAACGACTTCGCTTAAACAGTATTGCTGTTGTCGCACCTAGCGATGATATTCCCGCACTACGCATTATCAATGACTCTCTAGATCGTTCTACCTTGTCAATCTACCCAACCGGTAATGTTGCAGAGTATGAACTTATCTATCAGGTGAGTTTTGCCGTACAGCTACCAGAGGCTGAATCTCAGCGTTTTGATGTCGCAATCCATCGTGACTATCTTGACGATCCGCGTACCGCTTTAGCAAAAAGCCGTGAAATGGAACTATTGCTAAAAGAGATGCGTATCCAAGCTGCCGACAGAATTGTTCAAACTCTGGCTTCCACCGAGGTTAATTAATGCGGGTCTACCCAGATCAGCTAGCGCGTCAACTTGCTCCATTGCCTCAGTGTTGCCTCATATTTGGTGACGATCCGTGGTTATGTGAGCAAAGTCGTGGCGCACTTCATGCTGAAGCTAAACGCCAAGGCTTTGAGGAAAAAATCCAATTAACCCAAGAAACAGGCTTTAGTTGGAACGACCTTTATGAGCAGTGGCAGGCGATGAGCTTATTCTCAAGTCGCCGCATTATTGAATTAACGCTTCCCCAAGCCAAGCCAGGGACTGATGGCAGCGCCATGCTGCAAACATTAATGCAGATGGACAATCCAGACGTATTACTGATCTTAACCGGCCCCAAACTGGCTGCAGAGCAAACAAAGAGTAAATGGTTTAAGAGTCTCGATGCGAAGGGAGTTTATGTTCCTTGTACCACGCCAGAAGGCAGCCAATTTCAACGTTGGCTTGACAACCGTATAAACCACTATGGTTTATCATTGGCCCGCGATCCACGAGAAATGCTGTTTGCTCTTTACGAGGGGAATTTACTGGCTGCTGATCAAGCATTGCAACTATTGCAATTACTCAGTCCAAATGACCCCATTAGCTGTGAGCAACTAGAACAGTACTTTGAAGATCAATCTCGTTTCAGTGTGTTTCAACTGACCGATGCCATGCTCAATAACCAACAAGACAAGGCACAACATATTCTTTCACAACTTAAGAGTGAAGGAGTAGCCATGCCAATTATCTTATGGTCATTGTTTAAAGAGCTAGCGGTATTACTGCAATTAAAAACAGCGTTAAATAATCGTGAATCACTGCAAGGCCTTTGGAGCAAGCTGCGTATTTGGGACAAGCGTAAACCTATTTATCAAAATGCGCTTAATCGCCTTGAGCTAGCCCATATTGAAACTCTTCTCGCTGGTGCTTCGGCTATTGAGCTTAAGCTCAAACAACAAGGTATTGAAGATTGGACAGGCTTTAGTCACTTGAGTTTACTGTTTGATCCACGTGCCCACGCTAAGCTTGCGCATATCGTATTAGACTAATGAAAATTGGTATTTTAGGTGGTACATTCGACCCCATTCATTATGGCCATATTCGCCCAGCTAAAGAGATCCAGCGGCAACTCAAACTTGATGAGGTTTGGCTTATGCCAAATCACATCCCCCCTCATAAACAAGGCACTCATGTCACCACACAAAATAGGTTAGCTATGGCTCAGCTTGTTTGTGATGAATTAAGTAATTTTAAATTATGTGATATCGAAGCTAAACGTAATACGCCTTCTTACACCGCGCAAACACTCAGTCAATTAACCAAGCTTCACCCTGAACACCAGTTTTACTTCATCATGGGAATGGACTCATTTCTAAACCTTGAGCAATGGTACCAATGGCAGCAGTTATTTGAACTATGCCATATCGTTGTCTGTAAACGCCCAGGATGGGAACTAACAAATCGCGACCAAAGCTACACGTTATTATCATCTCGCCTAGCCACACTTAAAGCTTCTAAAAATGACCACTCGAATGTGGGTAAGATATTTATGCTGGATGTAACAGAGCAAGATATATCATCAACTGAGATCCGCCAGCAACTTGCACTCGGTAACATTCCCGCATCACTTCCCGAACCTATTCGAAGCTATATTCAGCATAATCAGCTTTATCTGCCTGACAGTAATAGTAATTAACAATAAACCCCACTTAATCGCAGATATTTATAAGTAAGAACTATTAATCTAGATCTGAAATACTGCTATACTATCGCGCTGTCTTAAAATTAATGGGGTACCAGCGTGGAAAGCGCAGAGTTAAAGCAATTTGTAATCGATAAGGTTGAAGACCTTAAAGCTAAAGATATCGTTGTAATGGACGTATCTGAGAAATCAAACATCGCCGATTTTATGGTGGTATGTACTGGTAACTCAAAAACACACGTTAAAGCAATCGCTGAAAACCTAGTGGTTGAAGCTAAGCGTGCAGGCCTGCACATTCTAGGTGTCGAAGGTCGTGAAAGCAGCGAGTGGGTTCTTGTGGACCTAGGCGATGTTATTATGCACGTAATGCAAGATCAAACTCGTGACTTCTACCAACTTGAAAAACTTTGGTCAGAAAAGCCTGAGTAATGAAGATTCAGTTAGTCGCAGTTGGAACCCGCATGCCAGATTGGGTTGAAACAGGTTTCAAAGAATATCAGCGCCGCTTCCCTAGAGACATGGCGCTTGAGTTAATTGAAATCCCCGCTGGCAAACGCGGTAAAAATGCCGATATAGCTCGCATCCTCCAAAAAGAGGGCGAGTTAATGTTGGCAGCGATTCCTAAAGGGAATCATATCGTCAGCTTAGATTTACCTGGTAAAAACCTCACCACACCGCAATTAGCACAACAAATGAATAAGTGGCTACTCGATGGCCGCGATGTTAGTTTGTTAATTGGTGGTCCTGAAGGTTTGTCGCCTGAGTGTAAACAAGCCGCAGCGCAAAGCTGGTGTTTATCAGCCTTAACCCTACCTCATCCTTTGGTACGAGTGATTGTAGCCGAAAGCCTTTATCGTGGCTGGAGCATTAATAATAATCATCCTTACCATAGAGAATAATATCGACACCCTATTAAACTAAACAGACCTTAACAGGATTAGGATATGTGCTTGGCACCCTTTTTTAAGCAGGAGAGAATGTAAGTGTCCCCAAGAAAGCGCATAACCATGAACGACCACGCGGCCGAAGCGTCGCTATTTAAAAGTCGTGCTCTGTTTACGTTTTTATGTGTGTTTATCCTGCTGAGTTTATTGCTGGTTAATCTTTACAACCTGCAAATCACTTCGTTTCAAGACTATGAAACACGCTCTAATGACAACCGTATCCGTGTTGTTCCTGTTGCGCCAAGTCGCGGACTTATTTACGATCGTCATGGTCAATTACTAGCAGAAAACCAGCCATTCTTTTCATTAGAAATGGTGCCAGAAAAAGTTAAAAATGTCAGCGACACTTTAGATGAACTAAGTCAGGTAATTGACTTATCTGCAGATGAAAAAGCTAACGTACTTGACGCACTTAAATATCATCGCCGCTTTAAACCACTGACGATTAAAAATAAACTGACTGAAGAGCAAGTTGCCGAATTCAGTGTTAACCAGCATCGGTTCCCAGGTATTTCTGTTGATGCAGGCTTAAAGCGTCACTATCCATACAATGGTCTAATGACCCATGCGCTTGGTTATGTGGGCAAAATTAATAGTCGAGATCAAGACTCGCTTGTACGCAATAACCTTTGGGCAAACTACGCTGCCACTAAAGATATTGGTAAACAAGGTATCGAGAAGTTTTACGAAAGCATGTTGCTTGGTAAGCCTGGTCACCTTGAAGAAGAGGTCAACAATCGTGGCCGAACTATTCGTATTTTGAAATCTGAGCCGCCAACACCCGGGCAAGATATCTATCTAACATTAGATTTAAAACTGCAGCAAAAAGCGCTGGAGTTACTCAATGGCCGTCGTGGTTCAATTGTGGCAATTGATCCACGTGATGGCGGTATTCTCGCACTAATTTCAAGCCCAACTTATGACCCAAACCAGTTTGTGCATGGCATTAGCAGCAAAGCTTATAGCGAGTTATTGAACTCTAAATCACGCCCACTGATTAACCGCGCCACTCAAGGGCAATATGCACCAGCATCAACAGTAAAACCGCATTTAGCACTATTAGGCTTGGAAAATAAAACCGTTACCGCAAAAACCCGCATTTGGGACCCAGGGTTTTGGCAAATCCCAGGCGTTGAACGTAAATACCGTGACTGGAAACGTTGGGGCCATGGTTGGGTCGATGTGAATAGCGCTATAGTAAGCTCTTGCGATACTTATTTTTACGATCTTGCTTATAAAACAGGGGTCGATGCCATTGCTAACTTTATGCAGCCATTTGGATTTGGTGAGCGTACAGGGGTCGATATTTTTGAAGAATCTGCCGGTATTATGCCGTCGAAAGACTGGAAGCGCCTACGCTATAACCAACCTTGGTATATAGGTGACACTATTTCAGTTGGTATCGGTCAGGGTTACTGGACAACGACCCCACTGCAACTTGCTAATGCAACCGCTATTTTAGCGAATAATGGCCGCCGCTTTGTGCCACATATGCTTAAGTCTATTCAAGATCAAACCGCCAAAATAGACACGCCGCCAGATGAGCTGCCACCCATTGTATTAAAAGATCCAAAAAACTGGGACATCATCAACGAAGCCATGCGTGACACCGCGCATAAATCTCGCTTTACCGACGCACGTTACACTGCAGCAATGAAAACCGGTACTGCACAGGTATTTAGTGTCGCCCAAGGCGAAGAATATGATGCTGACAATATTGATGAACGCCTACGCGATAACGCATTGATTATTGCCTATGCCCCTTATGAAAACCCTAAAATCGTCCTGGCGGTCGTGCTTGAAAACGCCGGTTGGGGTGGCGTAAACGCAGGTCCAGTTGCTCGCGCTTTACTCGACGAGTATTTGTTAAGAGATTCATGGAATAAAACAGAATGAGTGCACACAACTCTCGACCAAACATATGGCAGCGATTACACATAGACTTGCCATTATTGCTTGGCTTATTGGCATTGATGGCCTTCGGTCTAGTGGTTATTTACTCTGCGGGCGGCGAAGATCTTGCGCTAATGGACAGGCAATTATTCCGTATGGGTTTGTCGCTTGTCGTAATGTTTGCCGTTGCCCAAATTAACCCTGAGGTCCTCAGGCGCTGGGCGTTTCCAATTTATATTACCGGCATTATCTTACTCATTGGCGTGCACTTCTTTGGTGAAATAAACAAGGGCGCCCAGCGTTGGTTAAACCTTGGCTTTATGGAGTTTCAACCATCAGAGCTAATGAAACTCGCCTTCCCGATCACTATGGCATGGTATATAAGTAAGTTTCCGTTGCCGCCGAAAAAGCGCTATCTAGCGGGTGCCGGAGTGATCCTGCTAGTACCGACACTTTTAATCGCCAAACAGCCCGACTTAGGCACCTCTATCCTCGTTGCCGCTTCAGGGATCTTTGTCCTCTTTTTATCAGGGATGAGCTGGCGTATTGTCGGTAGCTTTATTGGTAGCGTGCTGGCAATGTTACCTGTGCTGTGGTTTTTCTTAATGCATGATTACCAGCGCACTCGAGTACTCACATTGCTTGACCCAGAGAAAGATCCTCTCGGGGCCGGATACCATATTATTCAATCTAAGATTGCCATTGGCTCTGGCGGACTATTTGGTAAAGGCTGGCTGCAAGGTACGCAGTCGCAGCTAGAGTTTTTACCTGAGCGACACACTGACTTTATCTTTGCCGTTATCGGTGAAGAGTTTGGCTTAATAGGCGCTTTACTGCTACTTGCTCTGTACCTTTATATTATAGGTCGAGGTTTGGTTATTGCCTCACGTGCCCAAACCAGTTTTGCACGCTTGCTTGCAGGAAGTATTACATTAACTTTCTTCGTTTATATTTTTGTGAATATTGGTATGGTTTCAGGCCTTTTACCTGTGGTTGGTGTACCTTTACCATTAATCAGTTATGGTGGCACATCGATGCTGACATTGATGGTAGGTTTTGGCATCTTAATGAGTATTCACACTCATCGGCGTTTTATTGACAGATAGCAGCTTGCTATCTGCCTAGATTTTATTATTGATAGCATTATGGTGCATCGAAGTGCTCTAACCATAATGCCTATCAACCACTAAGGATTGCTAATTGATGACCCTTTTCAAACGTATTTTTGCACCTTTAGCGCTAACATTTCTTTCCTGCTCGGCCGCCGCTGCGCCAACCGATAGCGACATTGAAAAACTCAAATCAGAATTCATTAAGACTCAAGCTGAAAAAGGCTTCAATACTGAAGCAACAGCAAGTTTTATTGCTAACGCAGAATACAACCAAGCGGTTATTGATGCGATGACCAAGCCGTGGGAAGCCAAGCCTTGGTACCAGTATTACCCGATATTTTTGACAGAAAAGCGCTTAGAGAAAGGGTTAGCCTTCTGGAACGAGCACGCTGACATCATTGATAAAGCCTCGAAAGAGTTTAACGTCGATCCGCAAATTATTGTCGCTATCATAGGTATCGAAACTTTTTATGGCGGTTACATGGGTAACTACCCTGTAAAAGACGCCCTCTATACCTTAGGTTTCCATTACCCTCCTAGAGCAAAGTTTTTCCGCAGTGAATTTGCCAATTTACAATCTCTAGTAAAAGAAGAGAACTTAGAACTTAATAGCCTTAAAGGCTCTTACGCTGGCGCCATGGGCTTTGGTCAATTTATCCCATCAAGTTATCGCCATTACGCTGTCGACTTTGATAAAGATGGAAGCCGTGATCTACTTAATAGTAAAGCCGACGCCATTGGCAGCGTTGCCAACTATTTTCATCAGCATGGCTGGCAAAAAGATCAACCTGTCACCTTACAATTAACCTTGAATAAAGATTTACCTGATACGGTAAAGACTTGGTCTGGTGAAAAACTACATTACAAGGTTGCCGATATTTTATCGCCAGATGTTGCACTTGCTGAATCTATGGATCTAGATGTGAAACAACCAGCCTTAGTCGTAAAGCTTGAGCAAGCCGATAATGATGAATATTGGTTAGGTCTTAAAAACTTTTACGTTATTACCCGCTACAACCGCAGCCCGCTTTATGCCATGGCGGTTTACCAGTTTAGCCAGGAATTAAAGAAAGCTTATGCTACGCAGTAATACCCTTATCGCTTTAATATTCACCGCCACATTAGCAGCTTGTTCAAGTGGTGGTCGTTATGATATTGACAACGATAAAGCACCAACATCCGCGCCGGACGTTACTAAGGTTGAAGATGCTCACCCCAAATATGAGCCCTATAGCCGTGGCGGCAACAAAAGCTCTTACACTGTATTAGGCAAAAGCTATCAGGTTATGCCCTCTGGTGAAGGCTACGCAGAAAAAGGAATTGCCTCTTGGTATGGTGCTAAATTTCATGGCCACCTTACATCAAATGGTGAAACCTATGACATGTACTCTATGTCAGCTGCCCATAAGACCTTGCCATTACCGAGCTATGTCAAAGTCACCAACCTTAAAAATGATAAAACCGTTATTGTTCGAGTCAATGACCGCGGCCCATTTCATGAAGATCGAGTGATCGATCTGTCATACGCTGCGGCCCACCGACTCGACATGTTAAAAACCGGCACTGCCAATGTCAGTTTAGAAGTCATTTATATCGCGAATCCTGAATCCGCGGCATTAGCCGAACTCAAGGGCACTGAACTGCACTTTATTCAAGTTGTTGCTTCTTCAAATAAAGCCAGAGTTGAAAGCTTGGCCAAAAGTTTAGAGCAAAAATATAAAGTTAAGACTCGAGTACAAAGTACCAATAACTTGTATCGATTACAGTTAGGCCCTATAGGCCAGCAACAGCTAGCAACTAAACTGACGGAAACCCTGAAACAGGAAGGTTACCCTAATAGTTATCTGCTGACTGAATGAACCAAGATTAATGAACCAACGCTGAATTCCATTGTCGACTAATGTTATACTCGCGGAATTACACTTTCTTCATACCCAAACTATTAAGACGTGCATTATTAATATGAATTTACTGAACAAACCATTGAAAACGCTTTTGCTCGCGAGCTCTGTCGCCGTATTGTCAGCACAAGCCGCCCCAGTCGTCACCCCTAATGCACCAACTGTAGCAGCCAAAGCTTACGTGCTAATGGACTACAACACCGGACAAATCATTGCTGAAGAAAATGCTTACGAGAGCTTAAACCCAGCAAGCTTGACCAAAATGATGACAAGTTACGTTATCGGCCATGAAATCAAAGTCGGTAATATCTCGCCAAGTGACGAAGTGACTATCAGTAAAAATGCATGGTCAAAAAACTTTCCTGACTCGTCAAAAATGTTCATTGAAGTCGGTAAAACAGTATCGGTTGAAGAGCTGAACAAAGGCATTATCATCCAATCAGGTAACGATGCTTGTGTTGCTATGGCTGAGCATATTGCAGGCACTGAAGATGGCTTCGTTGATTTGATGAACTCTTGGGCTAAGCAGCTAAATATGCAAGACAGCTACTTTGAAAATAGCCACGGTTTAGATTCTGACAACCACAAAACGACTGCTTACGATATGGCCATTCTTGGCGCAGCGATCATTCGTGACGTGCCAGAAGAATATGCGGTATATAGAGAGAAGTCATTCACTTATAACGGCATCAAGCAATACAACCGTAATGGCTTACTATGGGATAAAAGCTTAAATGTAGACGGTATTAAAACAGGCCACACTTCAGGCGCTGGTTTTAACCTAGTCACCTCAGCAACGAAAGACGGTATGCGTCTTATCTCAGTAGTTATGGGTACCAAGAGCGAAGCTGCTCGTAAAGCTGAAAGTAAAAAACTGCTTAACTATGGTTTCCGCTTCTTTGAAACGGTTACTCCATATTCAGCTGGTGACACTTTCGTTACCCAAAAAATCTGGTACGGCGATCGCGAAACGATTGACCTAGGTGTAGTGACAGATACACCAATCACCATCAGCCGCGGACAAGCTAAAAATCTTCAAGCAAACTTTGAACTAACCAAAGAGCTGAAAGCACCAATTGCTAAAGGCGAAACTGTTGGTCGCATATACTTCCAGTTAAATGGTAAAGATATTGCTCAGTTCCCTCTTGTGACTCTACAAGAAGTCAACGAAGGCAGCTGGTTCAGCCAGTTAATGGATTACTTCAAGCAGATGTTTGCAGGCTGGTTTAGCTAATTAACGTCAATATTTTAAAAGCCACCTTCGGGTGGCTTTTTGCTTCTATAGCAATCAAGTTATTTCTAATTGCGAAAGCAATGCCTATACCACCGAAAAAATTCTCCTTGAATTGTGATGCGTTATAACCAGTAACTTGTTATAAAAAAACTAAAAATCATCGATGGTTAAAATCCTTTAATAACCCTGACAATGATCAAATATTTATTTCACTTGGTATTAGGTATAATCGTCACCATATTATGTATTAATGAAATCTTCGAGAGCGAAAAAATGTTAGATACAAAATTTGATGAGTTAATGGAATTCCCAGCATCATTCCCTTTTAAAGTTGTTGGCGATGCTAGCGATACATTAGAAGATCGTGTGGTTGCTGTAGCACAAAGCCTAGCGCCAGGTGACTACGCTCCATCAACTAAAGCGTCAAGTAAAGGCACTTATTATTCAGTGACCATTCGTATTACAGTGACAAGCAAAGATCATATCGAAAAGCTATACACTCAACTTGCTGCAATTGATGGCGTAAAACGCGTACTGTAAATATTACTCATTACTGATAAATGTGATCTAGATTACATTTATCATTTTGACGCGTATAATAGGCCGCACAAATATTTGAGGGGAGAGGTTGCCCTTGTACGACAACGCTTTGCATATTCGCCATTTAGGCAAGCAAGATTACGAATCGGTATGGCACGCCATGCAAAACTATACTGATAACCGTGATGAAAACAGTCAAGATGAGATCTGGATTGTTGAACATAATCCAGTATTTACACAAGGCCAAGCAGGCAAGAGTGAGCACATCCTAAACCCAGGTGATATACCTGTCATTCAGGTTGATAGAGGCGGTCAAGTGACTTACCACGGGCCAGGACAACTTGTTGTCTACCCTCTCCTCGATATTAAGCGTCTAAAAGTCGGTGTACGTCAGCTCGTCACCCACATTGAACAATGTATCGTCAATATGCTCGCGCGTTATCAGGTTGAGGCTTATGCCAAAGCTGATGCCCCTGGTGTGTATGTTGATGAGCGAAAAATAGCATCCTTGGGTCTTAGGATCCGTAAAGGGTGCTCTTTCCATGGATTGGCCCTCAATGTCGATATGGATATGGCGCCATTCCAGCGTATTAACCCATGTGGTTACGCTGGTATGGAAATGATCCAATGCAAACAGCTCGGTGGACCACAAACTGTCGAAGAAGCAGGTCTGCAACTGATTGAAACCCTCAGCCAAGAACTCGGTTTAGAAAAGCTAGTTCACCACCAAGGATTACCAGAGTCATATGAATAGGCCTGAAAGATTACAACCTGGCGTAAAGCTTAGAGACGCAGACAAGGTTTCACGCATCCCTGTTAAAGTGGTGCCATCTGAACGCGACACCATGTTAAGAAAACCTGACTGGCTTCGTGTTAAGCTGCCGGCTTCAAATCAGCGTATTACTGAGATCAAGCAAGCACTGCGTAAAAATGGTCTGCATTCTGTTTGTGAAGAGGCTTCATGCCCTAACCTGTCTGAGTGTTTTAACCACGGCACCGCAACATTTATGATTTTGGGTGCTATTTGTACTCGTCGCTGTCCATTCTGTGACGTAGCCCATGGCCGTCCATTAAAGCCTGATGCTGAAGAGCCAAAGAAATTAGCTCAAACAATTAAAGACATGAAGTTGAAGTACGTTGTTATTACTTCAGTTGACCGTGACGATTTACGAGATGGCGGTGCACAGCATTTTGCCGATTGCATCCGTGAAATACGTTTGCTTAACCCAGAGATTAAAATTGAAACTTTGGTTCCAGATTTCCGCGGTCGTATCGATGCAGCACTTGAGATCTTAGCGACTGAGCCACCTGATGTGTTTAATCACAACCTAGAGACTGCGCCAATGCATTACCGCAAAGCGCGTCCAGGTGCTAATTATCAATGGTCACTTGATCTATTGAAGAAATTTAAAGACCGCCACCCAAATATTCCAACCAAATCAGGTTTGATGATGGGTCTAGGCGAAAGCAATGAAGAGATAGCACAGGTATTACATGACTTGCGCGCTCACAATGTAGAGATGCTAACACTAGGTCAATATTTGCAGCCATCAAAATTCCACTTACCTGTTGAGAGATACGTATCACCAGCGGAATTTGACGAGCTAAAAGAACTCGCTGAAAGCATCGGCTTTACCCATGCAGCTTGTGGTCCATTAGTGCGCTCAAGCTATCATGCAGATCTTCAAGCACAGGGCAAAGAAGTTAAATAACACTTTGCTGCGAGAAAATTGACAGATATAAAAATAGCGCCCTTTGGCGCTATTTTTATATCTGTTTCTCAATCAGCCCGCCGGTTGACAGTTTAGAGTGGCAACTGCATCAATATCGCATCTTCGCTACCAGTGTCGGTCTTATAATAGCCCTTGCGTACACCTGTGGTTTCAAAGCCTAACGCCGCATATAAAGCCCTAGCTGTGGTACCAGATTGCCTCACCTCTAACAGTAATATCTCAGCACCTTTAGCTGTGGCCGCTGCGATAACTCTGCTTAACAAGGCTTTACCAAATCCTTTTCCCTGACAAGCAGGATCAACGCAAATATCCATCAAGGTCGCATCTTCAAATATTTGATGCAAAATCGCGAAGCCACAAAGCGTGTCATCCTCTATCACGCCAAAACTAGTGTAGAGATGACCAAAACAGCTTCTAATAGTTGCCTCACTCATTGGGTGAGAGTGCGCTCTCGCAGCAACAGCAGCCATTTGCAACGACATGTTATCATCGAGCAATACAAGTGACATTAACTACCCTTTTTAAGCATATAAGCCTGCATATTAGCCCACAGCGCTTTTTTAGCTTCAACGTTAGTTTCTAGCTCATTGATTGGCGCCGAAATTAACCTATCATCGCTTTCTACCGCCTGCTTACCACGCATATCCCAAATAACCTTGGCAGCAGGCTCTGCACGGGCAGCGAAACGACAATGCTCAATATCAACACCGATAAAACTAAGTACGGTCGTAAATAATAGACTATCAACTTCTTTTAGGCGCAAAGGATTAACTAGTATGGTCATAATATCAGCCTGAGGGACAGCTTTTTTCCAGCGGGTAATGCCCATGGCATCGAGGTAAGCATTTTTTTCCATGACAACTCAATCAAAGCAGCGATGATGATATAGCGAAAGCATAACAGCTAGTTGCTACAGAGTTAACCTGCATCTACTAATAAGATTCAGTCTACAGCACACTCATATACCAATTAATATAAGGTATTACGGCAAATTGCAGATACGAAAAAGCCGAGCTAATGCTCGGCTTTTTCTGAATTTTGGCAGGGGTGGGGAGATTCGAACTCACAACATCCGGTTTTGGAGACCGGCGCTCTACCAATTGGAGCTACACCCCTGTCGACGAAACGCATTATGCGGAAACTCCCCTTAAAGGTAAAGCTTTTTTTATCTAAAGCGAGTCGACTGTGGTTTTTTCAGACAACAAAGCCAAATGCGACAAGCCACGGTCTGTTAGGTAAAATAGCCTGTTGGATAAATGCCCTGAGCACACAGGCTAAGCTCACTGATTAAAACTGTAAACGACAGACGCAAAAAAGCCGAGCTATTGCTCGGCTTTTTCTAAATTTGGCAGGGGTGGGGAGATTCGAACTCACAACATCCGGTTTTGGAGACCGGCGCTCTACCAATTGGAGCTACACCCCTGTCGATGAGATGGATTTTGCTAAATATTGAGTAAAAGGTAAAGTACTTTTTTACCAATAACGACCGCCTGCAGGTTTTTCGAACGCTTAGAGGGTGTTTTAATCACTTTTTGCTGCAAAAGCGAAATAAAGACCACTTACAACACGAGCTGTTGCTATTAGTTAAACACAACATAGATGACCTCAAAGCTACAACAGCACAAGTCTGTGTGACTTATATTATGACATCCTCTTACTAACACAAAGCAATGACAAGTAACTCAATTATGTTTGTTAGCAAGCAATCCTATTCAACAATAAGAAAATAACTAATTGTTCTAACAGTTCAACGGTTATTGTCAAAACGCCCCCATACTTATCATTATAAATGATTTACTCCTTTAACAGCTGATATGGCCTGGTAAGAATGGAGAGCGTAATAGTTCTCTGGTGACGCAGCTAAACTGCACTTTAGTGGCTCAGAGTAACCTAGCCTAATACAGTAGGTTAGAATCACACTCATACAAGCTTAAAAATAATATACACCCTAAATCGACGTAGGAGGTGTCTATTAAGCAGGTGCATATAATCACTATCGGTTTGCATAGCAAACACATAGGGTGAAAGCCCGGCGCTTTGAATACGCATTATTCAGCCCCTCAGCTTTAAGTGAAGAGTGACGCAGAGAAGCGGTGACCGCCAAGGATGGCGGAAGTGTCGATATCGTCTGGAACATTTATCGACCGACGTCGACTCTTTACTACTAAGAATGGCATTTATGCCGACTTGAAGTGAAGCCGTCACCTTAACGGCTAGCTGTATTCTATATAAGTTAGCGTTCAGTATTTTAAAAACACCCAAACGCAAAAAGCCACCTTAATAAGGTGGCTTCTTCACTTAATTTAAAGCCTGGAAATGGCCAGCCTCGAACAAGTTCTCCGCGATCTATAAGTGCATGAAGCTAAGCTTCATAAACGCACTCACTTCGCCCTACTATTTATTATGCCCTCTGGGTACACATGGTAGTGATACATGCTGAGCATGCGGTGTTTATTTCCCATGTTCGAGTAATACCAATCAGTATAAGAAGTTGATCTACTCAGAACGTTTTTTGGCAACTAATTCAAGGCAAATAACTGAAAGAATGGTTATTCCCTTGTGAAGCTATTTAACGCAGAAGTAGGCAGCCAAAAACGCTCCAGAATGACGAGTTTTAGCGGTTCTGATACTGCGTTAACGAGCTTAAACGTAGAATAACTATGCTCTTCACTCGTTGCCTTGCCTCATAACCGCTAAACTCTCGCTGAGCGACCAAATCTTTATACTGATTGGTATAACCTTTCAAAAACTGAACATACAAAAAAACCAACACTTCGTGCTGGGGCTATTTCGTATATTTGGCGCCTGGAAATGACTTACTCGGTTCGCACAGCGAACACATGGGGGCGAAGAGGCTGCGCTTAAGGTACGAAGTACATTGCAATCTTGTAGCGCGTAGCAGCTGTGACCGCCAAGGATGGCGGAAATGCAGTTATTGCAGGAGCAATATAACTGCCTGCAAGCTGGAGACCTCGCTCAGCGACGGGTTGACGTAGGGGGAAGGTATTTATGCCTACTTTAAGTGAAGCTGCCGCCTTAACGGTTAGCTGTATTCTAGATAAGTTAGCGTTCTGTATTTTTACAAACGCCTAAACGCAAAAAAGCCACCTTAATAAGGTGGCTTCTTCACTTAATTTAAAGCCTGGAAATGGCCAGCTTCGAACAAGTTCTCCGCGCTCCATAAGTGCATGAAGCTAAGCTTCATAAACGCACTCACTTCGCCCTACTATTTATTATGCCCTCTGGGTACACATGGTAATGATACATGCTGCGCATGCGCTGTTTATTTCCCATGTTCGAGTAACCTTACAAAAACTGAACATACAAAAAAGCCCCAACACTGCGTGCAGGGGCTATTTCGTATATTAGGCGCCTGGAAATGACCTACTCTCACATGGGGAGACCCCACACTACCATCGGCGATATTGCGTTTCACTTCTGAGTTCGGAATGGATTCAGGTGGTGCCACAACTCTATGGTTTCCAGACAAATTTGGTAAATTTGAAAAGCTGTGCCTTCAAAAGAGAGTGTCTTTTAAATGGCTTTTAAATTAATTCTTGAGTTCAAACACACATTAAGTGCTTCATTCTAATTTTGTCTTTAGAA
>NZ_JBFRNX010000037.1:0-4336 GCF_041471165.1 Shewanella sp. 10N.261.52.F9 | reverse complement strand
TTTGATGTCACGGTAACCGATGCGAATGGGGCGTTCGATACTGAAACGGTGACAATTACTATTAACGGCGGCAATGATGCGCCTCAGGTTGTAGCAGCTACACCAGTCACAGTTTCAGAGGAAGGCCTAGATAACGGTATTATCGATGACATTGGTACACCAACAGATGTCACCAACCTAAAAACCGACACTGGTACCATCACATTCACTGATAGTGATGCCCCAGATAGTAATGTATTTACGTTATCCCTAGCGGGGCCAAGTACAGATATGTATTCAAACGGCGTTCTTGTTAGCTGGTCTTGGAACAGTAATACCAATACCCTCACAGGTTCTGCAAATGGCACTCCTGTGATGACTATCGTTTTAGGTGCAGTGTCCTCAGGTCTTTCAGGTTTTGAGGCAACTTATACTGTTAATCTGCTGAATAATATCGATCATCCATTAAATGATGTAGAAGACATTCTGACGTTTAATTTCGGGGTAACTATTAACGATGGCACTCAAGATGTGATAACAAACTTTGATGTCACCATTGAAGATGATGCTCCTGTAGATGAGGTTGATGAATTAGCTCAGAATATTATTCCTCACGTAGTAGGAAGCGATGTTACAGGAGATCTATTCGCCCCTGGAGCAGATGGCTTTGGTAGTGTAAATTTCCAAGTATTAACAACAGGCTTGCAATATAACGGACAAGATCTTAGTTATTCAATGAGCGGTAACACCCTTACCGCGAGCGCTAATGGCACAGATGTATTTACAGTCACAGCAGTATTAGACCAAAACGGTCATTACGATTACGTATTTGAGCTTCTACAAGAGGTCGACCTAGAAACCCTCATTGACTATGACTTAGATTCTGCCCCAGCAGGTAATAACTCAGCTTATTATGTAGATGCTGACGGAACTATTTATAGTCAAAACGGCCAAGCCTCAAACGTCATATCAACAATTACGGGGTTTACTAACGGCATTGCTTCTCAGATTAATGCCAATAGCCATGGTATGGGAGTCGGTCCACAGACTTCAATTAGTGACGATGAGTCCATTAAAATTGATTATGGTCCAAATGGAACTTCCTTATTAGCTATTAATCTAGGTACTAATAACAACGGGGTCCACACCGGATCTGCAGACATCCAATATATCATTACTTATTCGGACAACAGCACTAAAGTTGTTAATACAACAATTAACCCAACTTTGTTAATCGAAGAATTGGAAGCCAACGGCCTATCAATCATGTCAATTGAGATAATCCATTTAAGCGGCGAAGACTTCCAGGTAACCAGTCTTGCTTCAAGCGGGCTGATCTTTAATGAACCAATTGATATAGAGTTCGGTTACTCAGCCACTGACGGTGACGGTGACGCAATTGTATTTACCCAGGATAACACCGGCCAATTTAATATCACTCTGACCCCAGACAACCTGCTACCGAATGCCCTGAATAACACTTATAACGTAGATTCAGGCTCAGTAATTATGGCCAACATGATCACTGATGACACTGAAAGCGGAGTGGACAGCGATGCTGACGCTGATACGTTAACCATCACCCAAATTAACGGGGTTGATCTTACCTATGTAAATGGTTCCGCTATTATTTCTATACCAAGTGGACAGCTGACAGTTCAAGCCGATGGTTCATTTACCTTTGCGCATAATGGTAATTCATCAAATCCAGTCAGTTTCACCTATACCATCAGTGATGGTAATGGTGGACTAGACACAGCAACTGTAGATATAGGTGTGTTTAACAGTGCTACTCTAAATCCAGGAGATGATACTTATACAGGAACAACTGGTAATGACACCATAGTTAGTGACGTAACAGGCCTTATGCCGGGAGACGACTATAATATTGCATTTGTTATCGATTCTTCAGGCAGTATGGGAGCGAGTGCAGTTGCAACAGCAAAGCAGCAAATCATAGCGGTACTAGATACCTTGATTGCAAATGCAAACCTACCGGGCGCAGGGACGGTAAACGTCCTTCTAGTCGATTTTGACCAAAGTGCTAATACTTTAATAGAAATCGATTTAAGTACTGGTAATGCTGCGGCTCAAATTGCACAAGCTTTAACTGCAATGACAAGCGGAGGCAGTACCAATTACTCTGCAGCGCTAACTGAAGCATATAACTGGTTTAATACTAATTATCCAAATGGCAATAATCGTACATTCTTCATTACTGACGGAGCGCCAAACACAGACAATGGCCAATCGGGTAACTACTTTAACAATGCTTTAGCCGCATTTGCGCTATTGAATGCAATTTCAGATGTAGAGGCTATTGGTTTAGGTCCAAATATTAACACATCAATATTGCAGCAATTTGATTCGGCTGCACCGTTAATTAACAATGTTGACGTTAATGATCTCGCTGATGCAATTCTTCAATCGAACATCTTACCAGGTAACGATATCGTTTCAGGCGGTGCTGGTGATGACATCATCTTTGGAGACTTATCAGACTTCCTTGGTAATGGTCTACAAGGAATGGATGCTATTAGACAATATGTTGCTGACGATTTAGGTATTAATATTAATGCCGTTAAAGATGCTGATGTTCATGACTTTATTACTAATAACTATGCCGTTTTCGATGTTTCACAAACAGATGATGGTAACGATACCTTAAACGGCGATGCTGGCAACGATATTATTTTCGGTCAAGGTGGTGATGACATCATTGATGGCGGAGAAGGTAATGACGTGCTTATTGGTGGTGATGGAAATGACACTATCATTGGTGGCATAGGCAGAGATTTAATCAATGGCGGAGAAGGTAATGATGACCTTTATGGGGGAGAGTTATTAACCCCAGAAGATAATGAAAGAGACTTTTTCACATGGGGCGCAGGATCGGCTGATGGAAGTACTGACACCGTTTATGGCTTTAATAACCAAATTGATACTCTCGATCTTTCAGACGTATTAATTAACGAAGAAAACGGAAATCTAGAAGACTTCTTATCATTTAGTTTTAGCGGCGGTGACACAACTATTACTATTGACACTGACGGCTTGGGTGCAGGTACAAATAGCGTCATGATTGTTTTAGATGGCGTAGACCTATCTAGTATTTATGGTTCCTCCGATGCTAGCGTAATTATCAGCCAACTTATCAACGATGAGGCACTGATCGCAGATCCTAATACAACACCATTTATCCCACCTTACAACCAATTGGACGACGGGTTAAACCCTCCATAAATATCAATCTTTTGTTCAAGCGGCGCAATTAGCTTTTTTGCGCTTTAATTAAAAAGGCCACAATCCTTGTGGTCTTTTTTAATTACAGGATACAGAAATAGAATTATTCACTTTAGAATAATAAATGTTCAGCACAAAACAATATCGTCAAAAAATTGACCCAATATTTCAAACTGTATAACATTGACGAAATATACGTTGCTTTATAAAAAATAAATGCTACATCTGTTGTTTTCGCAGGGAGCCAAACAATGAAGTCTATTCTCACCACACAAGCTGGCCAAATTCAGAACCTAAGTGGTGTCGTTACAGTCAACATTATGGGTAATGACAAACAAATCGCTGAAGGCGAATCTGTCCCTGCTGGCGCAAAGCTACTAATAGCTGAAAATAGTGCCGTTGAAATTCTTTATGACGATGGAACTTTATTGTCATCAACCACTGAAGTGCCATCATCAAATACTGCAGCCAATGCTGATATCTCTGATGACGAACTAGCATTAAGTGAAATTGAAGAAATTCAAGCGCTTATTTTAGCTGGGGAAGACCCTAGTGAAGGCCCTGATACTGCAGCAGGCAACCAAAGTAATAGCGAAGGGGGCTCAAGCCATGTATCTATTTCCCGCTCAGGAAATGAAACTTTAGCGAGCAACGGCTTCGATACGTCATTTCTGAAAAACGATATAGCAAACGATGAAAATAATAACTTTTCCAATGCCAATACTACTGTATTAGATAGTCCAAGTACGTTAAATAATGATAGCAACATAATACCTGAAGATACTGTTGCATCTGGCAATGTGTTAAGCAACGATACCGATTTTGATGAAGCATTATCAGTAGTTAGCTTTGAAGTTGAAGGGCAAACTTATAACGCTGGCACCAGCGTTGAACTGGACGATGGCGTGTTAGTTATCAATGCCGACGGCTCTTACACCTTCACCCCCAATGAAAATTGGAACGGTGTTGTTCCGGTTATCACATACACCACAAACACCGGTTTAACCGCGACGCTGACGATTGAAGTCACGCCAGTTGATGACACGAGCGTGCTGGTTAATGACAGCAATACCATTGCAGAAGATGAAGTCGCCACCGGCAATGTCTTAGATAA
>NZ_JBFRNX010000036.1:44377-44570 GCF_041471165.1 Shewanella sp. 10N.261.52.F9 | reverse complement strand
AAAATGAATTCCACCTTCATGCTTGATCCGCTCATCTCCTTGAGATTGCTAGCTGACCTTACCTTGTAAAACTTCCCTTAAAAAATGAATTCCACCTTCATGCTTGATCCGCTCATCTCCTTGAGATTGCTAGCTGACCTTACCTTGTAAAATTTCCCTTAAAAAATGAATTTCACCTTCATGCTTGATCCGC
>NZ_JBFRNX010000036.1:0-43603 GCF_041471165.1 Shewanella sp. 10N.261.52.F9 | reverse complement strand
AAAACTTCCCTTAAAAAATGTATTCCACCTTCATGCTTGATCCGCTCATATCCTTGAGATTGCTAGCTGACTTTACCTTGTAAAACTTCCCTTAAAAAATGAATTTCACCGTCATGCTTGATCCGCTCATCTCCTTGAAATTGCTAGCTGACCTTACCTTGTAAAACTTCCCTTAAAAAATGTATTCCACCTTCATGCTTGATCCGCTAATCTCCTTGGGATTGCTAGCTAACCTTACCTTGTAAAACTTCCCTTAAAAAATGAATTTCAGCTTCATTCTTGTTATATTTCACTCGTATGAGTAGCTTTAATGTACATAGAAAAGAAGTCTTAGACAGTAGCAATGATATTGCCCATCGCTACTCACACGCCCGATCCTGCCTCAATAAGCTTGCTAACTTTACAGGCTTTAATACTGAAAGCAGAAAAGGTCACCGGTGTTAATCTAGACATAAACACGGATGAAGAACAGTTACTTAAAGGATTTCAGTACTTAGTCACCCTACGTGAATCAAGATTGAAAATACTATAAGACGCTGCATTAATTTAGGATTGCTAGCTATTTTTATCTCTGAGAACCACCTATTGAAATTAAATTCTACTTTCACGCTTACTAAGTCCATCATTCATTTTTACTCATGCGCCCCAAAAGTCTCTCATGGCTAAATTCAGGTACAAAAAAAGCCCCTAATCGCTTAGGAGCTTATCTATTTAACGCTACTTTTTAGAACTGTTTATCCAAAAACAAGATTAATCCGTAAGTGTTTAATGGGACTTACTCTGCAATTAACGGCAACACTTCACGATATGGCTTATCGTTCTGATAATTTTTCAAGCGCAGCTTAAACTCAGCGGTTTTACTGTGATCAGCACTTAGATTGAGCGCTTTAATCGCTTTTTGTTGCGTTGAAATAGCCGCATCAAAATCGCCTATTTCTGCATAGGCGGCGGCAAGGTTATCTAAATTCGTTGGGTCTTGTTTATTGGCTTCAAGTAGCGCTAATGACAGTTCAAGCGCTTTGTCTCCGTTACGGTATTGCGCCTCAGGGCAGGTAGCCAAAATCCATGCAATATTACCTAAAGACACTTCATCACCGACTGCATTAAACTGCTCAACAGCCTTACCACAGTTACGCTTAACCCCTTCACCACCAGCAGCATAGATAAAACCAAGTCTAAAATTAGCCCATTTATGTCCCTGCTTACTGAGCTCACTATACCACTGCTCTGCAGTGGATAAATCTCGTGCTATTAAACTGCCTTCAAACGATAAATCAGCCATCGTTTGCTGCGCTTTAACATGGCCTGAAGTTGCGGCAGCTGTAACCCATTTAGCCCCTAAAGCTCGGTCTTGAGCAATATAGCGGCCAGATAAATACATTAGTCCCAGAAGATACTGTGCATCAGCATCACCTTGAGTTGCTTTTAACTGAATATGAGCAGAACGGCTAGCTTCTTCGGCGCCTTTAGGTTGTGGGAGCGAGAACGCATTAGCGCTATTGCTTAATGCTAAGCAAAAGACCATTACTGCATTGAAAATCCAAGGTCTATGACTCAAAACTGCCTCCAACAACTCAAAAAGTAACTTTATACCGAGTAGAGCACTCGTAACTTTATATTTTATTTTCAATCAAGTTAGCCAGAAAATAGCCAAAATGTCGAGGACAAATCACTTGCCCACCTTAATGAGAATCATTATTATTGATAAAGTTCAAACTTCTTGTGCTTTTTGCATTTCGAGTGCGCATTTTGTACACCACAGCTACGACTCACTCTGACTTAGCGACCCTGCGTATTTGTAACAAGATGTGATGTAAGCCTAATTGTTAACGCTGCAAATAGGCTTAGTTGCGGATTCAGTTGACATATATCACTAATGTATCAGAATACACTATATCTAAATGGTTATTCCGCTTTGATAAACTCAGTCTAAAATAAGACTTCTATCAAGGTTTTAATCACTTAATTGACGTAAGATGCTTAATTAGCATATTCTTACTTTTAATGTAAATCAGCCGAGGAACATAGGCATGGCTCTGATTGGAAAGCCAAAACCAGATCCGACTTTGGAATGGTTTTTATCACACTGTCACATTCATAAATATCCAGCCAAAAGTACTTTGATCCACGCTGGTGAAGATTCAGATACGCTTTACTACATCGTTAAAGGCTCTGTAGCCGTTTTAATTAAAGATGAAGAAGGTAAAGAAATGATTCTTTCTTACCTTAACCAAGGCGACTTTATTGGTGAGCTTGGTTTGTTTGAAGAGCAAGCTGAACGTACTGCTTGGGTTCGTGCTAAGCAAGCTTGTGAAATTGCTGAAATTTCTTACAAAAAGTTCAAGCAATTGATTCAGGTTAACCCAGAAATCTTAATGAAGCTTTCTTCTCAGATGGCATACCGTCTGCACAGCACAAGTCAAAAAGTAGGCGATCTTGCTTTCCTTGACGTCGCTGGAAGAATTGCACAAACATTACTTCACCTTGCAAAGCAGCCAGATGCTATGACGCATCCAGATGGCATGCAAATCAAGATCACTCGTCAAGAGATTGGCCAAATTGTTGGTTGTTCTCGTGAGACTGTAGGCCGTATCTTGAAAATGCTTGAAGAACAAAACCTTATTCAAGCTCACGGTAAAACTATCGTAGTTTACGGAACGCGCTAAGCCAGTATTAAGCTCGGTTTAAGACAGCTTCTATAAAGTGGCCTGAGATTATCTCAGGCCATTTTTTTATTAGGAGTTCAGCGTGAAAATAGCATTATCTTTATGCCTATGGGCTGCGATGCTACACCTGCCTGCAGCGTTAGCTAATCAAAAAATTGAAATTCAGCATTACGAAGCTCAGACTTTAGTTAATAGTGGCCAAATTCTGTCACTCGATGTCACGCTCACCAGTATTCAAGCCATGTGCCATGGCAAACTTATCGACGCCCACCTTTATCAAGATCAAGGCAATTGGCGTTACGAAATCCAAATACGTACCAATAAAGATCAGCTAGTCGAGCTATTGCTTGACGCTAGGACCGGCCAACTGGCTCAGCCGACCAGACTTCCCGCCAGCTGTACTCCTGAAAAAGTATAATAATGGCTTTAAAATCAAATCTAATTTCACTGAAATAGTATTTTTGAGTTAACATGAATTTATGCTGTAAATCGCCTGTTACCATACAGGGCACCATTGAGAGCACTCTATGAAATTACTTCTTGTTGAAGACAACACCCTATTAGTTGAAGAGCTGGTTAAGCAACTTAAACAAGCCGGTTATGTTACAGATACAACAGACAAAGTCAGTGAGGCCGATTACCTAATCAAAGAAACCAATTATGATTGCGTTATTTTGGATATTGGTTTACCTGATGGTAATGGCTTAGAGCTATTAGAAACTTGGCGCGAACAAGGTATTCATACTCCAGTGATTATGCTTACTGCACGTAGCCAGTGGCATGAAAAGGTAGAAGGCTTTAACTCTGGCGCCGACGACTACCTAGGTAAGCCATTTCATACCCAAGAGCTGTTAGTGCGTATTCAAGCGCTTATCCAGCGCGCTCATGGCAAAGCCAACACCCCAAACAAGCAATTAACTTATGCTGGTGTAGCCCTCGATGAAAGCCAGCAATCAGTGACCGTTGGCGAGCAAACATTTGAGCTTACCGCGATGGAATTCAGATTATTAAAAATCTTCCTTATGTCGCCGAAAAAACTATTATCTAAAGCTCAACTAACAGACAAGCTGTACCAATTTGATGATGAAAAAGAGAGTAACGTAGTTGAAGTCTATGTCACTCATCTACGTAAAAAGCTTGGCAAAACAGCCATTGAAACACGACGCGGACAAGGGTACATTTTCCACGGTCTGCAACAATGATATCCATCCGCACCAAGCTAAGCCTGTGGTTAACAGGCTTAGTGGTCATCTCTACCGCCGTTGGCATCATTTTTTTCGAATCGATGCTGCGGCAAGCTTTTCACGACTCTATCATTGCGCGCTTGCAGGAAGATCTGCAGCAAGTACTGCTTGCTACTCATTTAGAGGATGGCACCTTTAGAATTGATGAAAGCCAACTCTCCAGCTTTTATCGCCCGGTCTACTCAGGCCGTTATTACCAACTCGATCTACCTGAACAAGAGTTACGCTCACGCTCGTTATGGGATCAACGTTTAGAAGTCGCTGATCTAGAAAAAGGCGAAACTAGCGCATGGCAAACTAAAGGTCCACAAAACCACGATATTCAATTACTGTCTATTGGCTTAAAATCAGAAACTTCAGGACTGAGTGCCACCCTAACGGTAGCGCAGGATTTAAGTATTGGTCGCAAAGTTTTCAGCGAAGTTTATGGCACCAAGTTGATTGTAAATTTAGCTATGCTATTGGCAATGATCATGGGGATTTTCTTGGTGCTGCGCCAATCATTTAAGCCCGTTAACCAAATGAAAGATACCTTAGCTAAACTACGTGAAGGCGAGATTTCATCATTCGATTTGAACTCCATTCCACTTGAACTTCAGCCGTTAGCTAAAAATTACAATGAGTTACTCACATACTCAAGCAAACAAATCGAACGTAGTCGCAATAATCTAGGTAACTTGAGCCATGGTCTTAAAACGCCGCTAGCAGTAATGCAACAGCAAGTCGAAGCCCTGTACTTAAAAGATCCTGATTCAGCGGAGGCACTGCAAAAGCAGCTTGATTTAGTTCACAAGATGATTGAGCGAAAATTAGCTGCAGCGCGAATTACTGGTGATATGCTGCCAGCGGCGCAAATGCAGTTACCTAAGGATCTTGAAGACTTAGCGCAAACCCTAAATAAGGTACACCGCACAAAATCGATTCATTGCCGCTTTGATATCCCTCCAGCAGTCACTAGGTTACCAATGCATCGAGAAGACGGTATGGAGTTACTGGGAAACCTACTCGATAACGCCTATAAGTGGGCTAATACTGAAATTAGAGTGTGTATTAGCAACCAAAATCAGCAAATTAAGCTAAGCATTGAAGATGATGGTCCAGGCGTGCAAACCGAGGAGCTAGCCTTATTGACTCACCGAGGTAAACGCCTCGATGAAGCAACCATGGGCCACGGTTTAGGCTTGTCGATTGTTAAAGATATTGCTGAGCAGTACAAAATTGAGCTTAAGTTTGAACATAGCCAAAGCTTGTCGGGACTTAAAGTAACCCTATTGTTCTAATTTTAAAGTTCATCATCCATAAAAAAACCGGAATCACTTCCGGTTTTTTTATGCCCACGGTGAACTAATGCCTAGTTCACATTGGTACTTTCAAAAATCTTATCCGCAGAGGCTGCTACAAAGCCTGTATAAAGCTCACCATCGGCTTTGGCATAACGCAGAGCAAACTCATAAAAACAGCTTGGAATGCTAACCACAGCGTCTGAGAAGCTCACTTCAATCTTGTCTGCCATAGTTGATGACTGCTCAAGTAATACTTCAGGTGTGCCTTTAACTTCACCACCTGACGCATTCAATACAAAGCCTGCCGCTTTCAACGCATCGTTCACTTCAAAAATGGTGTCATAGCCTGGCAAGTGATTAATTGAAACGGTAAAGTGATTAGCACGATAACCAAATGCAGCAACCCAAGCAGCATATTCGCTTTCAGCTAATAATGCCTCATAAGTTTTGCTATCCAACTGCCAGTGACGACCTGAATATAGGAAATTATCTGCAGTAGTTGCTGCTGTATCGATTTGTTCAATCAAGCCCTTAACGGTTGCTTGTAGCTCATCGCTGAACTCTTCAACTAACAGCTCAGAGATAAACACTTTAGGTTGTGTACTATCAGGATGTTCAAAATGCTTAGCGTTGAGCTTTTTAGCCTCAAACTTATAGTCACCACATGCTACATAACCAATTGATTCGAAATGCTCAGCCAGTACTTCAAGGTTTACTTTGGCGATATTAAAGGTACGTAGTGCAATATGATCATTAATTATCGTATCGCCTTTAGACAATAATTGGTGGACCTTCGCTGCCGATGGTGTCATTTCAATATAGTCTTGCCAAAGTGCTTCAAATAGCGCGTTTACATTCGTGTGCATTGTTAACTCCTTTACGCCGACATGCTGACCTGTTTATTTATTAGTTTGGTTTAGCGCACGTGGCTGTACACGTTATAGGGATAGTGCTTGCTTGGTTTGTCATAATAAACAAAAGGGAAGCGCCCCGAGCGCTTCCCTTTTGAATTTGTCACTAAGCTTACAGGCTTAAACCTGGGCTCAGTGTTGCAGGTAGGCTTACTGCGTCAGCTTCCACTGATGCAACAGGGTAAGCACAGTAATCAGCAGCATAAAATGCGCTTGCTCTGTGGTTACCTGATGCACCGACCCCACCAAATGGTGCCGCGCCAGAAGCGCCTGTGATCTGCTTGTTCCAGTTAACGATACCCGCACGAATACGTGCTAAGAAATAATCATAGTCTTCGCGGCTATCGGCCAAAATACCTGCAGATAAACCGTAGCGCGTTGCGTTAGCAAGCTTAATAGCTTGATCAAAATCGCTGTAACGCACGACTTGCAGTAATGGACCAAAGTATTCTTCATCTGGCAATTCAATCACATCAGTGACATCGACTAGACCAGGAGAAACCAAACCTGTCCCCGCTTCCATGTGAGTTAACTCAACTAACACATTGCCGCCTAGGTTAACTAAGTTACGCTGCGCTGCAACCATGCCTTTAGCGGCAGTCTCTGAAATCATTGATCCCATAAATGGCTGTGGCTGCGCGTTCCATGGACCCACTTGAATTTGCTTTACAGCAGCAACTAATTGCTCAATTAATGCATCACCTGCTGCACCTTTTTCTACATAGAGGCGGCGGGCACACGTACAACGCTGGCCGGCTGAGATGTAAGCAGATTGAATAATGTCATGTACAGCAGCTTTAGTATCAGCAACATCTTTAATGATGAGAGGGTTATTACCGCCCATTTCTAGCGCTAAAATCTTACCTGGATCGCCCGCATATTGCTGATGCAAGATATGACCGGTACGTGAGCTACCAGTAAAGAATAAACCATCAATTTGAGGATGAGCAGCAAGTGCCTTACCTGTTTCGACTTCACCTTGCACTAGGTTAATCACACCCGCAGGCAATCCCGCTTTTTCCCAAAGTTTAAGCATTAGCTCGGCAACTTTTGGCGTCAACTCTGATGGCTTAAATACCACGGTGTTACCCGCAAGTAATGCTGGGACGATGTGGCCATTTGGTAGGTGACCAGGGAAGTTATACGGACCAAAAACAGCAACCACACCGTGTGGCTTATGACGCAGTACTGCGCGCCCAGCAGGCGTATCGTTCTCTGTCGTGCCAGTACGCTTATTATAAGCCGCTACTGACAAACCAATTTTGCCGATCATCGCACCCGCTTCAGTAGCGGTTTCCCATTGTGGCTTACCCGTTTCTTGCGCAATCACTTCAGCCATTTCAGCTTTATTTGCTTCAAGTTGATCACGATAAGCTTCAACAATCGCTAAGCGAGCTTCAAAGCCCAACATAAACCAATCAAACTGTGCATTACGCGCTGCATCAACAGCTGTAGAGACTTGCTCAGGAGTCGCAGTCTTACTATTCCAAATCACTTCTTGGTTAGCAGGGTTAATTGATGTCACATCGTGACCTAAACCGGCAACCCACTTTCCTTCAATAAATTGTGTCATTTTCTGTTCCTACATTGGCAAAACGCGGATCTGCTCACCATTTGCAACCATCAGGCCTGCAGCGGTTTCTGCATCTAAGATCACGTCATCACTGTCGTCTAATACAGCTAAATTTGTAGCTGTAGCACGGTAATTAGCAAGTTGAGTATTTGAAACGATATAGCTTGTGGCATCGCTTGGTGTTTCACCTATGGTCACCGTCAGTAAACGACTTTCGCGTACAGAGCGGATATCGTTTAGATGACATTCAACCGTTGGACCGGCATCAAAAATATCGACATAGCCGCGGCATCTAAAGCCTTCTGCTTGCAATAGATTTAGTGCTGGGCGGGTATTGGCGTGTACTTCACCGATGACCTTCTGCGCTTCTTTAGGTAATAGACAAACATAAACTGCATTTTTTGGCATCATCTCGGCCATAAAGGCTTTTTGGCTTAATCCCGATAAGTAATCAGCTCTAACAAAGTCGATACCTAAAAAGTGCTCTTGTAACCAACCATAGAAAGGTGAATTACCTTCCTCATCACTTTCACCTCGCATTTCAGCTATCACTGTTTCGCCAAAGCGCTGTGCATGCTGGGCTAAAAACAGGAAGCGGCTACGCGAAAGCATGCGGCCATTATTATTTTTTCGGTAACTACTACGTAAGAACAGAGTGCAAAGTTCTGCAGCGCCAGTGTAGTCATGACATAGCGTTAAGGTTTCAACCTCATTGCGAACATCAATTTGCTCTGAATGATAAACCTCAGTACCGAGTCGATAATGATAAAAAGCGTCAACCATGCCAACGGCAGCTTCAATACCACAAGTGCCGACAACCTCACCGGTTTCAGTATCTTCTAATACCATCAAATAGCCTTCATCAAACGGCTTATCAACTTGCTTGGTAAACGATTCTTCTACTCGAGCAATCTTACTTCTAAGTAGCTCTTCATTCACTGGTAGAGATGTGAATCCGTGGCCTGACTCTTGCGCTATTTGGTACAGCGCTTCGAAGTCGGTCGATCGGATTGGACGTATAACTAACATCTAGGAGTCTCCTCACTATCACCTGGCACATTGACTCGTTGAATTATTAAACCAACCTATGTGCCAAGCTATCCTAAAGACAAAAAAGCAGTGCTATCTCTGATAACACTCAGTTTGCCTATTAGGCTGCAACCACTTTAGCAACAGCACGTTCAAAACGCGCTAGGCCTTCAGCGATATCGGCTTCAGGGATCACTAGGGAAGGTGTAAAGCGTACAACGTTTGCGCCAGCAACTAGGCTCATTACGCCTTCGTTAATGCCTGCAACTAAAAACTCTTTTGCACGTCCTTGGAATTTTTCATTAACCACGGCACCAATCAATAGACCTTGACCACGAATTTCAGAGAATACATCGTACTTATCATTGATCTTAGTCAGACCGTCGCGCAGTAACTGCTCACGGTGTTTAACGCCATTCAATACTTCAGGTGTATTAACAACGTCAAGTACCGCATTACCGATAGCACAAGCCAATGGGTTACCACCGTAGGTAGAGCCATGAGTACCAATCTTAAGATGATCAGCAATCTCTTTAGTGGTAAGCATTGCAGCAATAGGGAATCCACCACCCAATGCTTTAGCTGTAGTAAGTACATCAGGTACTACATCGCCACGCATGTAAGCATAAAGCTCACCTAGACGGCCTACACCAGTTTGCACTTCATCAAATACCAATAGTGCATTGTGCTTATCACAAAGTGCACGTACCGCTTTTAAGAATTCAGGGTCTGCATCGATAATGCCGCCTTCACCTTGCAGTGGTTCCATCATTACTGCACAAGTTTTATCAGAAAAGACAGCTTCTAGTGCCGCGATATCATTGAAAGGAACATGAGTGATGCTCTGTGGCTTAGGGCCAAAACCGTCAGAATAAGCGGCTTGACCACCTACGCTAACAGTAAAGAATGTACGGCCGTGAAAGGCTTTATCGAATGCAATAATTTGGTCTTTTTCAGCACCAAACTTATCCATAGCATAACGACGAACGAGCTTTAGTGCCGCTTCGTTTGCTTCAGCACCTGAGTTTGCAAAATAAACACGGTCTGCAAATGTCGCATCAACTAATTTAGTCGCAAGCTCTAGTGCTGGCTCATTAGTCATAACGTTAGCAAGATGCCAAAGCTTCTCACCTTGTGTCTTAAGTGCGCCAACGAGAGCTGGATGACAATGACCTAAACAGTTAACCGCAATACCACCTGCAAAGTCGATGTACTCTTTACCTTCTTGATCCCAAACTCGACTACCTTCACCACGAACAGGGATCACTGCAGAAGGCGCATAGTTAGGCACCATAACTTCATCAAATTGGGCACGTGTAAGATTCATATTTACGCTCATTCCTTCTCATCCTTTGTCTTTAATCGACCTTTTTGCTGGTCGCATTTCGCTCTATGTCTTGTTTTTGTATAGGTGACATGGCGATTGTTTGTCTAACTAGGAGGACATTATTAGCTAAAATGTGATCAAAATACCAGTTTTTAACAAGGTTTAAGCAAGCATAAAGCGTAAACACTGCATAAAGATTTGAGTTTTAGAATTAACAAAGCAGATATAGCGGGGCTTAGAGCATAAATAGTCATAAAAAAGTTACCTAGCCGTCAATTACATTAGTTATTCAAACATAATGAATAACTAACTAGCTTTTTTATGACGTTTTTTTTAAAGTTTAATGTTCTTTAAAACTAAAATTCAGCTTAGAAATACTGTAAACATAAGCATCTAAAGGGAAGTAAATTTGTATATCATTTTATCGTTCTAATAGTTAATAATTTTTAGGTAAAGCTATATTGCATAAAGCGTCTAAAATGCTTCAATAAACTCAAGCAACAAACATTAAATATTCGCTGACAAAATCAGCATCGCGAGAAAAAATCATCAAGGTTTGAAACAATATCCCTACATATAATCCGCCATAGTAATGTATTAAAGCCTTTTACAAGACTCCATTGACGACTTATTCAGCTCCAAGTTAATAAAATGCTAGCGTTAGAATAATGTAAGCTTACGGAAGTTTTGGCCACTCAAACGTATCTGTTCTTGCTCAGTTATTTGGTAGTAGTCAAACATAAGCCTAGACTCGGCAGTGGTAATACAACCTACCTCTTTGAGCAAATATACTTTCGCGTAGCAGTTTGCTCGCTCAATCAACGCTGAATCCTCATCAAGATCAGCATATTTTAAACTGGTATCAATCGCCTTAAACGTATTGGCTAGACGGCTTTGTTCAAAATCGAGCAAGCTAAGTAATTGCCAATTGAGTGTCTGACTGTGGATTAATACTTGTTGATAGACATCGGCAGCGGGAAATTCTGTCGCCATAACGGCATCAAAAAGCGCCTTATCACGACTTACGCTCGCCTCCTTCAACCAAGCTCTCCACATATCATCAAATACTTTTGCACACTGACTTATGACACAAGTGGTTCCCAATTGGCTCATGAGACTACAGCTATAAATAAAAGCAGAAGGCTTATCGTGTAACTTAGCCAGTGCCTGTGCAGCTAAAGCGGTAACAATGGCATAGCGCCATAATTTACGGCTTAACCACAACATTTGCGCTTGACCACTTGGCATTAAATTACGCAAACAAAAATAAGGTATCAGCGCTTGCAGGTTTTCAATACCAATATAGTTCAGCGCTAACTTAATATCTGTAACCTGTACATCGGATGACTTGGGTCTACGATGCCTAAATGTCGAACTATTAATAATATTGATTAAGTCACGTTCTAACCATGGTAGTGCCGAAACCAGTTGTCTTACCCTACCCAAGTCAACTGGCTCTAGATATAGCTGCTCTAGCAATGCTAACTGCTTTTGCTCAAGTTTAGACTGTGTCAATACTTGTTCAGGTGATGATAGTTGGTGTTCAATGTTGGTATTCACGCTGGATATTAGCTGCTTAGATACAGCTTCAAATACTGCTGTAGCTTGATTTTGCTTAGCTAAACGCTCACGAATCGCTTCGCGCTCAATCTCAAGCTTATTCGCATCGTCTTCAAGCTCCGCGTTGATATCATCAGCCATAGCAGCGGCTTTATCTTTACCTATGATTAAGCGCTTTAGCAAACGTTGCTCTATATCTATTATTTGTGCAGGCTTTACTCCGCCCGCGACCGAAATTGCCACTGAATTACTTACTCCATCTATCCCTTGAGTTCAGTTTACCTATTAATCAACAATTTGGCTAAACTTCTGCATTAAGCAGGCATTCACTTATTTCTAACGCTAAGCCATTTAGTAGCCAAATAAAAAGGCTCCATTGGGAGCCTTTTGTATTCAAACATTAAATCGCTATTTTTTTAATTCTTGTTCAAATAGCTTATGAATGCGACGGTATTCATCTAACCAGCTTGATGGTTGACGGAAGCCATGTGGCTCAACCGGATAAATCGCAGTTTCAAACATTGGCTTTTCAAGCTCAATTAAACGCTGCACCAAACGCACACTATCTTGGAAAAATACGTTGTCGTCCAATACACCACTCATAATCAACAGTGGCTTTTGTAAGCCGTCAGCATGTTCAATCGGCGAGCTACGCTCATAGGCGATTGGGTCAACATCAGGTGTATTCAAGATATTCGAGGTATATGGTGCATTGTAATGGGCCCAGTCAGTCACAGGACGCAACGCTGCGCCCGCTTGGAATAACTCTGGCTCATTAAACAGCGCCATAAAGGTCAAGAAGCCACCGTAAGAGCCACCATAAGTGCCTACTTTGCCGGCATCAACATTAACGTTAGCCGCCATCCAATTAACGCCATCTTTTAGATCTTCAACTTCTGGCGTGCCCATTTGACGATATACAGCTGTGCGCCAATCGCGACCATAGCCTTTTGAGCCTCTAAAATCCATATCCATTACCACATAGCCTTGCTGTGCTAATAGGTTATGGAACATAAACTCTCTGAAGTATCCCGAGAATCCGTAATGCGCATTTTGTAGATAACCTGCACCATGGTTAAAGATAACCGCAGGATATTTATCAGCGTTGTCTTTACTGTAACCTTGCGGCACATAGACTCGCGCATAAACCTCACCCGCACCATGACTTGAAGGTACAGCGACGACTTCCGGCGCTTGCCATGCATAATTCTTAAACGCTTCACTGGTGTAGTTTGTTAGCTGCTTAAGCTCACCACCAATTGGCTGTACAAACAATTCTGCAGGCTGAATACGAGTCGATGCATTTAATAGCAGTGCGCTACCATCAGGGCTTAAAGTGTAATTTAGCTGACCTTGCCACTGGGTTAACTGCTCATCCTTACCGGTAGCAATTTCAACGCGGTAAACGTTATCAATGCCAGGGTGAGTCTTGTTTGCCTTGTAGTAAATATACTGCGCTTTAGGGCCTAAGGTGATATCACTCACCACAAACTTACCTTTAGTCAGTGCTTGTGGTTTTTCACCTTGCTCTTTAAGGTAAATATGTGAAAAGCCTGTTTCTTCCGATAGGTAATACAAGCTATCGCTATTTGGTAACCAACCATACTGGTTAAAGTTATAGTTCACCCAAGCATCATCGTGCAGGCGATGCTGAGTAGTTAAGCTCGCTTTATCAAAATTAACAGTGGCTATCCAACGGTCTTTATTATCTACCGCTTCAAGCATTACCGCGACTTTTTCACCAGACTCAGACCACTGAATAGCACTTTGAGTCCAACCCCAATCTTGCATCAATTGTAGATTACGTGGCGCTTTTTCACTGTCGTATATCTCACCTTTCGCTTTGGCATTCTCGGCTTTTACTGCTGCGAGGACATCTTCATCAAAACCTGTTAAGCCTTCGATGGTAATGTCTTTTTTAGTGTGAGTATCTAAATCTAACAATACCAAACGTTCACCTGGATTTTTGTCTTCAGCGACACGAGCACGTGCAGGCACAGCATCAACATAACCGTCTCTACCTAAGTAGTTAGGCATAATGTCGTGATCGCTGCGCCAGCTGTAATTCTTATCCTTTAGTGCCACAATCACATAGCGGCCATCTGGTGACAGGCTCAAATTAGTAACAACCTCGGCATCACCCAAATACCAAGTCTTAGCCGACATAGTCGGATCAGCTTTGGCAAGCTCTGCTCTATAGTCTTGTTTTGCTTTGGCGTTATCTTGCTGCATGGCGACGTATTGGATCAGTCTATGCTGCTGCTTGGCAATGTAGCTTGATGGCTCTTGCACACCTTTAGGCTCTGCAGCCATCTTGATGTTGGCGATCTCTTCTAACAAACCTGAGTCTTGGTGGATCTTGAAAATATTATCGCCTTGCCAGTATGCGATATCACCATTATTTAGAAAGCGCACACCATCAATAGCGGTATTTTGACGCGTAAGTTGAACCACTTTACCGCTGTTGAGATCTTTGGCGAACAAGTTACCTTGATAAATATAGGCTTTACGCGTCTTGTCATTGTTTAATACAGCACGACGTTGATCTGCGCTATGCAGTTGATTTAACGCCAGTTCGCTTGCAGCGGTACCATCAATACTTTGCTGATAATAGGTTTTAGTTGGTGCACCGTGTGCTTGTCTTGCAAAGTAAATTGACTGACCGTCATCACTCCAATAAGCGCCTTTAGCCAATAAACCCATCCAATCTGGGTTAGCCATGATTTGGTTTAGAGTTAACGCTTGGTCTACTTGAGGCGGTGCCGATAAGGCTATTTGGTTGGTAGTTTGGTTAGTCGCTTGCTCAGGTGAAACGGAAGCCGTTGCCCCGCAACCCGCTAATACAGCTAGTGATAGTGCACTAAAGCCGAAATGACGAATGACGCTTTTCATATCCATCCCTTTATTATTGGTATTTTTTCGGACTTTTATACCACACTTTAGCAACGGGATTACTCGAAAAGGCTGTAAAATTTGTAACAGATGGTAGCGTTTTAATGAATTTAGCTAAAATTTGCTAACAGTACATTCAGTATAGAAAGCTAGCCAGAGTTTAAGAGTGAGGCACAAAAGCGGCTTAGCGAATCTTAATAAAATTCGCTAAGAGTTCATGACCCTGCTGGGTAAGAATAGATTCAGGATGAAACTGTACGCCATAGATCTTTTTGACAGGCATGCTCATCGCCATGATCTCACGGCCATGCACTTCATCATCAAACCATGCATCCAGCACAAAGCCATGTGGAATAGCATCGACCAATAAGGAATGATAACGGGTAACAGTTAGCGGATTAGCTAAGCCACTAAATAAGCCACTATTGTTGTGGGTTATGGCACTGGTTTTACCATGCATTACTCGCTTGGCTCGAACCACGTTAGCACCAAAAACTTGCGCAAGCGCTTGATGTCCAAGGCAAACGCCTAAAATTGGTAGCTCGCCAGCAAAGTATTTAATGATAGACAGCGATAATCCGGCCTCGTTAGGCGTACATGGGCCAGGGGAAATAACAATATGGCTGGGCGCGAGAGACTCTATCTCATCAATGGTAATTTCATCATTGCGCTTAACTAGAATATCTTGTCCAAGCTGCTGAAAATACTGCACCAAATTAAAGGTGAATGAGTCGTAATTGTCGATCATTAAGATCATAAAGATCCAAGAACCTATGTTGCTGGTTTTATTTGTTTCCACCTAAAAGGCCAATTGCCATGGCAGAGCAATAAAACTAAATATGGATGATTTGGGCGCAGATGCTATCACAGCCACCCGCTTTGATCATCTGAGTTTCTATTCAAACAACACTAAGGCTGTTAACCTTTGGCTAAAAGCTGCCGCTAACGTTGCAAACCCCGGTGTTTGCGCAAGCTTCCTGTAGCTCGCCTGTGCCTCTGGCCACAGCCCTTCTAACCAATAACTTTGCCCTATTAATAACAAAGCCTGTCCTTGTAGTTCATTGCGGCGCTGACGGGCATGCTTTATTTCAGCCGCACTACCTAATGGCAATGATTGCAAACCGACTTTAGCCCATGCACTGCGCGCCTTATCACCTTGTTTTAGCCCCGCAAATAGCTGGCCTTGTAGCATATAAAAGTTATCATGCTGCTGGTTTTGTTTGCTCATATCAAACTGCATCAACATGTCTAACGACTGCTGGTAGCGCCCTGATAACCAAGCATATTGTGCACAGCCTAAATCTGTTGCGTCAAACTCTTCACGATTAGCTTTTGGATGAGCAAATTTGGTGCATCTTGCGGCTAAATTATAGGCTTTAATCTGAGCCAGCAGCCCGATACTGTCTAGTGTAGACCCGCTATGATTATGTTCCTGCAAGTTTGCAGCGATATCATTAGCAACAGCAGCTTCAACAGGGTGATTTAACCCCAGCTCACTGCGCATTAAGACTTGCCATGCACTGCGATTAGCAGGCTCTAACGTTAACCATTGCTGGGCACTCTCTTTTGCTGCTTGCCATTGCTCCTGCGCCAGTTGGCTATAGCTAATCAGCGGCCACCAATGCAGCTTGATATCACGATTTTGTAACTCGATTAACACCGCTTGATATTGCGCTAGTTGGTAGTACGCGTAGCCACGCATATAACGCACTTGAGCAGAAATAGGCTCATCTAAAGTTGATAGATCCAAGTCGCTTAAACTGGCAAGCGCCACCTTATAATGCTCAAGCTCGAACTGAGCATGAGCTAAGTTAATCGCAATATTCGCCTCCTGAGGATATAGCTTATAGCCGCGCAGCCAACAAGTTAACGCCTTAGCTTCTGCACCTGTATCGACCATGGTTTTACAGGCATATTGAAATACCGTCGGGTGCGGGGTTTCTTGATCAAGTAATGGCTCCATCATAATTAGCGCGGCATCAAAGTCGCTGCGCTCTAGCAATACACTAGCTTTATTAAGCAAGTTAGACTCAAATCGATTCAGTGAGCGCCCTTGGTCTGCCTTTTCCCCTTGTTGAGAATGGCTGTAAAAACTCACTAAAGACCCACTGAATAGAAGCGCAAATGCGAGGTGCTGAATACGCGTCATCACTAACTCACCTTGAAATTAATCGGTACATCAACAAACACCTTAACTGCTTCTCCTGCTAATACCGCAGGCTTAAAGCGCCATTTACGCGCTGCATCTATAGCAGATTGATCAAATACTTGTTTGGGCTCTGCCTCTAACACCTCAGCCTGACTCACTACGCCATCAGCTTCGACGATTAACCTTAATAATACTTTGCCGCCTTGCTTAAATTTGCGACCAGCGACTGGCATTTTTGGCTGAATAAAGCGTAGTAATTCAGGCGCTTTATCAACATCTTTAATCCCAGCAATTACTGGTGCAATGCTAGGTAAACTCAAGCCATTTAATGCTGGGGTTGCCATTACTGGCACTTGCAGCGGCATATCGGCAACCGTTGGCATAATCGGCATACTGGTTGAAACAGGCGTTACCGCACTTGCAGTTACCGGTTTTGACTGTACTTTTTCAGGTTCAGATTGACGCGGTTTATCTGGCGGTAGCAAAGGTAATGGCTGTGGCTCAATCTGCTGACTCAACAGCCCTACTGCTTGGCTTTGATTGAGACTATTTGGCAAATAGTAACAAAGTAAAATTGTTGCCATTACCGATAAGATAAGCCTTACAGACTTAACCCCAATAGCTTTTAATTGCACTGCGCCCATTAGTGGATCTCTGACGCGACAGAGCTAAAACTAATGCCAGCTTGCTTAGCGATATCGAGTACCTTAATAGTTACCCCTGTTGGGCAGTTGGTATCAGCGACCACCAGCAGCTTTGCTTTCGGCGTTTGAGTCGCAATTTGTTGCAGCTTTCCCGGCAGATAGTAAATATCGATCTCTTTCGACTCAAAGTAGACTCGACCAGTAGTATCGAGCGTGACCACAATAGGACTGCCATCAACACTGGTTGCCGTGCTGGCTTGAGGGCGTTTGATCTCAACTGATGCTTGCTGCACAAAGTTGGTCGATACAATAAAGAAGATCAACAAAATAAACACCACATCGAGCATAGGCGTCATGTTAATTTCAGGATCTTTATCTTGTCTAAATCGATCGCTAAGCATTAGCGCCTCCTGCTAATAAATGAATATCAACCCGATTTAGCTTTCGCTGCCACGAAAAGGCTAATATGGCGCCAGTTAAGCCGACAAACAAACCGGTTTGCGTGGTCACCATCGCCATAGAGATCCCGGCAGAGATCACCGCCGGATCGTGAAAACCATAATTAGCTCCCGCATCAAACATGGCGATCATTCCGCTCACAGTACCAAGCAAACCTAATAATGGTGCCACCATAGCAAGTAACTTAACCCCTTGAAGATCGCCATACTGCTGAGCCTGTGCCTGTCTTAGTGCTAACAAGCGCAAGCGTTGATTAAGCCATTCACACTCGGTTGTTTGGCCACTTTGCTCCACACCAAGGCTAGGCTCTTTAAATAAGGCACGACTGACTAACCACAACATCCATAAACAACAGATAAATAGCGGCCACATCACTATGCCGCCTAGCTCAATAAAGCCTAAAACAGCATGAACAAATTGCTCTAATGACTGCATCGAACTACTTTGAGCCATGACCTTCCCCTTGTTCAAGGTTGAGCGCCAGTAACAAGGCTGATTGCTGCTCCATATTCAAACTTAAAGCTTGAGCGCGGCGCTTTAACGGGTAATGCAGCAATAACAGAGGCAGTGCCACCAGCAAACCTGCTTGAGTGGTAATCAGTGCTTTACTGATCCCTTGCGACAACAACTTAGGGTCGCTATTGCCAAACTCTGTGAGTGATTGGAAAGTTTCAATCATGCCGGAAACCGTTCCTAACAAACCTAGCATTGGTGCCATGGCAGCAAGCAGCGCAATAAAGCCAAGACCTCGTTCAAACTGCGCCATCTGTTTCAGCATCAACTGCTTAAGCCGCTGATCCATTGCGTCAACACCGCTACCTTCAACAATGGCACTCGCTAGCACTTTCGCTGCGGGTACTCGAGACACACTCTGAAGCTGCTGCTTAACCGTTAGCAAATCCACTTTAGCGCCATCATCGTCTTGAAGCTGAGCTAAAGGTCGCCAATACAGTAAGACAACCGCACGCCAGAGGGCTATCAGTAAGCCAAGCGCAGCTAAAATAAGAATTGGCCACAACACTTCGCCACCATTTTTTATCCATTGGACAAGACTTTGCTTTTTCGCCAAGCTTGGCAACATCCGGCCTTGGCTTAAGTCCATCGCCAATAGTTGAGTTTCACCATCTAACCATGCTCTTAGCTGCTTGCTAACATCGGTATCAACAGGCGTAATTGCGGTAGGTAGTTTGTCTGTAAAGGCAATAAAGCTAGGTAAATCCGTATCGGTTACGGCCATTAAACCGCCAAATACTCGTAGCTCTTGTGTGCTAACACTGCCATCTGCTTGGCTTATTGCTGTAGAAGCACGGCCAACTTGTGCTGTCATCTGCATATCATCAACGGCGTAACTGATAAGCTCATTGAGCTGTGACAAGCTTGGAAAACCGGAACTTGCCTTAGCGACAGCTAAACTTTGCCCTCGCTGCACTTCAGTTAAGCTGGTAGGACTTTGCAGCCATTGCTGCGATAAGCTACTCAACGCTTTTTGGTATGCCCCTTGAACCAGTTGCATATCGTCAACAGCAAGTTGATAACTGCTGGTTAATTGCAGCTTTTGCTGATTAAGCACGACGAGTTGCTCATTTAATGCTGTGAGCTGTGCGCGTTTACTGGCTAACCTTGCGCTTAACGCTTGTTGGTTGGATTTGACCTCATCGATCTCTTGTTTTAATTGATGATCCCAAGCGCTATTTTGCTGACGGATATCAGCCGCTCGCTTATCAATTTGTGCCTTTTGCTGCTGATAATTAGCAGCCTGCTTAGTCGCTGTAATATCTGCAACAACTTGAGCTTGGGCAAAAGCTTGAATAGAGGCGCTAAATAGTAAAATTGCAATCACAGTTCTCATTGTTCTTGCCCTCCTAGTGGAAGGTTCACAATCTGCGCCACCTGCTTATTAGCAGTAATTGCCATGGCTAATTTAATGTCACCTTGTAGCTCAACAGCTAACGGCCGCCACTGGCGAGACTGATTATCAAACCAACCTAAATGTTGCTCATCAGGGGTAATATAAAACCAAGATAAACGTCCTAGTCGCAATAAGTTAACCTGCACTGGTTGCTCATCGATTGCGATAATCTCTTGAGTCAACTGCTGTCCATAGCCATAAGCAACCTCGATGGTCATCACATCAAGGAGCCGTCTAAAACGCTCGGCTAATGGCAGATCATGGCTATCCATTGCAGTACGTAAAAATGCTAAGCGACGCTTACGCTCATCAAAGTCAAACGGAAGATCGCTGCTCACTTGACGCTCCAACATGGCATACCAGATCTCAAGCTGTGGCTCGAGCTCCTGCTTTAATGCGCTTATCGTGGCAATGTCTTGCTGCAACTGTGAAACCTCAGCTTGCAATGATGCTAAGTACCTTTGCTGCTTTTGCAACTGATACTCAGTCCAATAAAGCTCACCTAAGTCTTGTTGTTGCTGTGATAGCGACTGCGCTTTTTCCTGTTGCCATGCAGCCGCCTCTTCGCCCAGCTGCACCGATTGCGCCACAGGTTGCAGTATTTGCTCGCGCCAGCGCTCAGCTAACTGGCTGGTAGAGTCATCACTTACAACCGAAGTCGCATTTACCACCAGCGGTAATACACTAAAAGCGGCGAGTAAACTGATATAAATTCGAGCTAGCATTTGCGGCTCCCTTTTTTAATTGAGCGACGCCAAAACACCAGTCCTTGCAACAATAGACTCACCAGTAATAGGCAATAACAGATAAAGAAATAGTTAATTAGCGGGTTATGTACCGCTAACAGCTTCACTTGAACGCCTTTGGCCTCTTGCTGATACGGCACGCTAAAGTCTGTCACAGTGAGATACAGATCATTCCATTTAAATGGGCGTAAGAAGCCTGCATGACCACTGACTTTTTGCTCGCCATTACTTATCTCAAAGTAAGCGTTATTAATCCGCGGATCGAATACCTCTACGCTGCGGCGTGTTATACGTCCTGCCGGGCTAAAACCTGCTTCATCTTCGATGATTTGGCTAACATCATTGCGATAATCGACTTTGACTAACTCAATTTGGTATCGACCACTGTTAAAACGCTCACCTTGATGCAGCACAACACTGTCGTGGCCATGAATAAACACTAAGTCGACACCGTGGAAGATAAACACCAACAGGGTTAGGATGTGGATCGGTAGCATCATGATCCGTGGGCTACGCCAGCGCTTATGCCGCCAAGTTGGTAGCAGATCACGCCAAGAGCAAAGTGCAGTGTTTAATCCAAGTAGAAACATCAACCCAAATAGCCCTGCCAGCCAACTAGCCACAATAGGCACCGTCGCTAAGCTTTGTATCCACTGCGACATAGGTAAATCATTCAGTGAGCGCAGTACTTGGCGGTAAACATCTTGTTCACTCATCGCAACGCCAAGCGCAAACCACACTGACAGCAGCAGTAGCAATACAAAAGCTAAGCGCATTGAAAACAACCAGTTCATAGTCATGACAAGCGATACCCCAACATCAATACACAAATAAAGCCAAGCACTGCGGCCTTACCTAACGCCAGCGCTTTGCCATTAGCAAACCAAGCTTTTGGTAAGTGAAATACTAAGATAAATAACAGATACGTCAGCGCCGAGAAAAAGAAGTGACCACTCCAACTCCAGCTGCGCCCCCAACCAATAAACGCCCAGTAGCTACCCGCGATTTCACCGCCAAGAAACGCTGTGCCAGCAAGCAGACTCAATAGATGACTATGACTCTCTAATCGCGCATCACGACCAAATGCATGCAATAAGTAACCAACACCTGCTGCGATAGCCAAGCCAAGTGCAATAGGCCGAGAAAGAAAGAACAGCTGCGCCCATAAAGATGTCAGCATGGCGCTGTCACCCATTGGCGGCTCCAGGGTTTTACTGTAAATAAGTAGTAGTAACGCTAAGCTACTTACTATCCAGGCATATCGAGCTTGCAAGCGACTGCGGATCGGCAAGATACAAACTGCCAATGAGCTAACAAGAGCAGTCACCACAAGATAAGTCGTTACACTACTTCCGGGGAATAATAGGCTATTGGCATTGACTAAGATAAGCGTCATTACCGACAAAGCTAGCAATACTAACCCTGCGAGACGCGCAGCGATAAAGCTCTGTTCAAGTGAACTCGTTTGATTCAAACTGACATCGTTCATTGGCTTTGCTCACTTAATGAGGCTGCATTATCAGCGTTGATAAACTGCATAAGCTTTTGTGGTAAATGCGCATCTTCAATATCAATCACCTCAGGATTAAGCAGCGACCAATGGCGACAAACTTGCTCAATCAAGTTTGGACGCACCACCCAAATATGACGGCTATTTGCCACTGCAAGTAATGGCGCGATTTGCTTACCAAAACCTTGACCACCAAGCTCCATCGGCCCAATTTCATCGACAATACAGATATCACCTTGATTAAAGTTATTATGCTCAAGGGCCTGCAAACCTAGGGCTAATCCGGCTTCAGTGAAACTAAATCGAGTACCCGTTTTTTTATCTAGCACACCAGTACGATGACCAAATAGACAGCGTTCTCCTGTCGCTATATCGACAATATCGCTACTAAAACGACGACCATCTTTCATCACACCAGGGCATAGCATGCCTTTTAATGGCAGCTGTTTTTGTTGACACTGCTCAATAAGTGCAGTTAAAGCGGTGGTTTTACCACTACCACTTTCACCGGTAACAATTAGCACTTTGCTTAAACTCAACCCCAATACATTTTGCGGCATAAAAAACTCCTGCGAGGCGACTTGATAACTGGCCGTAGCCAAGCCATACAGTCGACTAATATTTTTACTGGTCATAACGGCACTACGTTCGCCGTAATCCAATACCTTGCCATGCTCTAATAACATCACTTTATCTGCGTAAAGCTGCGCTAAATTGGGGTCGTGTAAAATGGCAATCACTGCGGTGTTGGATTCAACGCAGCTGCGTTTGACCTGAGAAAGGATTTGAAATTTATTGCGATAATCAAGATGGTTAGTCGGCTCATCGAGTAGCAACAATTGCTCACTTTGAAACAGCGCTCTGGCTAACAGTACAAGCTGACGCTCGCCACCTGATAAACGGTTGTAATCCGCCTTAGCTAAGCCGCCAATATCGAGTAACTGCATAACTCTTTTAGCATCTTGGATATCTTGCTCTGACGGGGACTCAAAAGTTGACAAAAACGGCGTACGCCCCATCACCACCATCTCAAGTGCAGTAAATGCAAAGGCGGTTTCTTGTTGCTGAGGTACCAAAGCCATCTGCTGCGCGAGCTCTGCGCGACTCATTTGATTCAAAGAGCGAGAGTTAAGACTAACTTGACCTTGACTCGGCGGATTCAAACCACAAAGGCAGTTCATAAGTGTCGTTTTGCCAGCGCCGTTAGCGCCTAAAACAGCCAAAAACTCGCCAGCAGCTAACTCAAAACTCACGTCTTGCAACAGGACTTTGTCAGCAACTCGATAACTGATATTTTCAACAGCTAGCATTAATACGCGCCTCCCTGACGAAAACGAAACAGCAAGAAAGCAAACAGAGGTGCACCAACTAGCGAGGTCACAATGCCAATGGGGATCTCCATGCTAAAGCTTGCCCTTGCGACGCTATCTGCTAGCAGTAAAAACATGGCGCCAACTGCAGTTGATAGAGGAATAAGTCGCATATTGTTAGCGCCAGTGAAGGTTCGCACCATATGTGGTACCACTAAGCCGATCCAAGCCACTGAACCTACTGTTGCGACACATGAAGCCACAATAAACGAGCTAATCACAATCAGCACCATACGCAGTCTTGCTGGCTCGACCCCAAGACTGCGACACTGGTGATCTCCTAAGCACAATACATTGAGGCGGTAGCGCAGTGTATGGATTAACCCATAACCTAAAGCCACAGGCACAATAAGTTGCGCGACAGTGCTCCAGCTACTAACCGAGAGTGAACCCATTAGCCAAAATACAATCGCAGGTAACTCACCATAAGGATCGGCTAAGGCTTTTAACATGGTTAGCCCTGCCCCAAATATAGAGCCAACAATAATGCCGGTCATAATCATCAATAGCAGACTGTTACTACCAAAGCGCTTGGCCATAAACATCGCCGCACATGCTGCTGCGAGTCCGCAAACAAATGCCAGTAACTGCACCATCAACCAACTACTGCCCGGTAAAATCAACCCCATAGCTGCACCAAACATACAGCCAGATGCGACGCCAAGAATATCGGGCGACACCAAAGGGTTACGAAACACCCCTTGATACACGGCGCCAGATACAGCTAGTCCTGCACCTACAATCAGAGCGGTTAATAAACGCGGAAAACGGATCAGCAAAATGACACGCTCTTCTTGGGTTAAGTCATTTGGCACTTGCCCTGTAAGTATTAAGCTACTCAATACTGACGGCAGTTTTTGAATTGCGCTGAATAAGTCGCTTGGGTTAATCGAAAAACGTCCAGCGCAAAGGCCCACCAATCCAACCACAATGGCAATGCCCAGCCATTGAACTGGCTGAAACGTGCGTCCTTTGGCTACAAACATTGACTAGTCTCTTGTAGCGGAGACAGGCAAGCATCGCCAAAAGCCACTTGATAGTAGTGGGCCATTTCGGCGTCTAAATCGATATTTTTAAATTGTTCAGGATAAGCATTAGCAGCAAGATACAGTGCTCCTGCCATTGCCATAGGAGACGGCATATCCCAGAAGCTGCCCTTAGGTATTTTTATCTGCGGTAGCTCAGCAATTTGTGTCATCAATGACTTTTTAAGTTGCTCATCCACTTTGGTTGAGTCATTGGATTCGCGCACTAGCAGTTGTGGTTGCCAAAGTAGTAACTGCTCTGCATTCACTTTAGGGTAGAAGCCTGGCACGCCAGTAGCGACGTTTTTAAGACCAGCAACAGCCATTAGCTGATGTTGAAACATCTGCTCACTGGCGGTGCGGTATAGATCTGAACTGTTGGCGTAATATGCACGTAGGCGTTGATCATCAGTAAGTCCTTTCAAACCAGTTTGAATAATCTCAGCCAATCGCTGGTTCTCAGCCGCGATCTTAGCCGCTTTGTCCTCAGTGCCTGTAGCTTTTGCCAATAACGAAAGCACAACCTCACTGTCTTTAAAGCTTTCAGGCTGAATAACTAAGCTAGCAATACCTAATGAGGTAAGACGGTCTGCCAATCGGTAGCCATCTTTTTTACCAAAGACTAAAACGAGATCCGGCTTTAATGCGACTATGGTTTCTAAACTGGTTCCGGCCGAGCGACTACCGATCACTAAAGGATCACGTTCACCTAAAATACGATTAATAAATGGCGAGTGCTTGGTGCTACCACCAATTCCTACTAGTTGGTCTTCAAGACCAAGACTGAGAGCAAACAGGTTTGCAGGTGTAAACGTCGTCACAATGCGTGAGGCTGGCTTTTCAAGCACGACCTCACGGCCTTGTTGATCGACCAAGTGTATCGGCGTTGCCAATACACTTGAAAGACCACAAAGGAGAATGACAACAGCACTAAATAGTCTGTTTAACATTCCTATTCCTTAGAAGCGGTACTTTACGCCAACTTCATAAGAGCGGCCTTCGTTTGGCTGGCCGTATCCTTCGTAGTGTGACTCATCGAGTAAGTTATTAAGATTCACGTAAGCAGAAAGCTGCGGTGTAATCGCCTTCTTAATACCCATATCGATAGTTAAGGTGTCTGACTCCCACTCTTGTGAGCGTTCATCGATCAGGATATCTGTACGGTAGCGTATACGCAGATTACTATCGATATCTAACCAAGGCTGATACCAATTAACTATCGCTGTAACAGAGTCTTTTGGAATATCGCGGAAGTAGTCTGAGTCGCGGTTTTCACTCTTATTACGTGCGTGGGTATAAGTGTAATCCAGTGACAAACTGATATTTTCCGTTAGCTGGCTTAGCGTCGTGATCTCAATACCGTAAAACTCTGACTTACCGATGTTTTGGTAAACTTCAAGATCCCAACCCGGATCATTAGGATCCGGCAGGTAAGTTTCAACAATCTTGTCACTGATATCGTGATAGAACAGACCCACATCAACGCTATTTAACAACTGATGGCTAAAGTCATTTTTCCAGCCTAAGGTGTAACTCGTGTTGCGTTCAGGCTTAAGATCATGACGGGCACCTGTATCGTCAAACATTTCAGTGAAAGTAGCAAAGCGGGTTTTTTGCGCGATAGAACCATAAACTAGACCCGCATTATCAAAGGTGTAACTCATACCAAGCATTGGATCTAAGGTATCTGAACCATCTTCACCAGGCGTCGCATCATGACCACGGTCTTCTACAATTGTTTGTTTATGCCAAGCTATACCAGCGACCACATTTAGTGCGCCGAATGTCATCGTATCTTCAGCTGCTACACTAATAGTATCTAATTGAGAACGCTCGTATCCGTGAGAGCGATCAACGTCAACGTAAGCGACATTCTTCTTTTTATGTACATCATTTTTATAGTTAACTGACAGGCTTAAGCTATTCCAATCCGCTAGTGCCATATCGGTAAACAGAGCACCACCTGCGGTGTAATCACTGTAACTACTTGTCGCTAACTTAAGGTCTTTATCTGGATTATCGTATGAATCATAGCTGTCGTTATGCATATGGTAATAACCCAATGCTCGCACCGTTAGCCAATCATTAACGCGGTGCAAGCCGCTTAAATCCATACCGGTATCTTTATATTCAGAGATATCTGCAAAGCTACTAAAATCACTAAATACTTTGTTATAACGGGTGTTATATGGAAGCTCACGATCAGAGTCTAGGCTGAATACACTAGCAAAAAGCTCAGTGCTTTCATTGGCGTAACCACCACGTACCCAGATGTTAGTCGATTCATAAGCAGAGTTTTCGCGCTTACCGCCGTCTTCAACAACCATCTGCTTTGGTAAATCACCAAACTTATCTTTGATATCAGATAACACAGGCTCAAAGTCATTAGACATGCGCATAGCGTCACGACCACGGTGATCTACTGATGCAAATAAGCTAAAACCATCTTTACCTAAGCTGATAGACCCTGTTTGATAGTTTTGTCCCATTTGTCCAAATGATGCATTAAGATCACCACTGACACCTTCTTGGCCTTTCTTAGTAATAATATTAACCACCCCCCCCATGCCATTTGGGCCATAAAGCACTGAAGAGGCACCTTTCACTACATCAATTTTGGCAATGATATTGGCAGGAATTTGGTTAAGATCTAACTGACCGTAATTAGTTTCGTAATATGGCACACCATCGAGCAAGATAAGTACTTTATCTTGCTCAAAGCCCTGAATGGTTAAAAACTTCTCACCTTTACTCGACTGAGCAACATGCACTCCTGGCACATAGTCCAAGGCATCCGCAGCCGTTTTGGCACCGATTAGTTCGATTTGCTCTGCTGTCATAGTGTTATTGATAGCAATATCTTTAACACCTGTTTGTTCTGATACGACAATTTCACCAAGTGAAAAAACGTCATTAGCTTCATTAGCCAATACAGCTTGGCTTGATAGTAGGGTGCTGATGACAATAGCGATTTTAGTATTTCTAGTTTTGATCACCGAAGACTCCGATCTGCTCGTGATAATGGCTTGCAAATCTTCAACATCGTTAAAAGTCTGCCTCACCGTAAATTCGCGCACATCTTATTCTTTATAACCTGCTTCAACTATTCGCAAACCTGAACTCTAGACCGACATCACCCAATAAAAAACCAATTACGACGTAACGACATATACTTACACACACAAAAGGACAATTAGTCACACAAGGACAAGTTGACTAGTCTAATTTGTCTACACTTAAATTAACCATGTAAAAAGCACTCGTTCAGAGTTAAGACCTAATACCAAGAAGTCACCTTTGATTATTTTGACAAATAGCGCCCACAAAAAAGCCAGTCGTTAGACTGGCTTTTAAACTGTTTAAAACTAAATTCTGCAGATTTATTTAACCAAGGTTAAATGACCACGGCGTTTTGGCTCTTTAGCCTCAACAACTTCGGTCTCTGATGCGCTAGTTTCAACATCTGATTCTTTGATAGCTGGCTCTTGGACAACTGAAAGGCCGGCTTCGTCTTCTACTTCATCATCTAATTGGTATGCTTCTTCAACTTCGAAGACGGTACCAGCGCCATTCTCTCTGGCATAGATAGCAACAATAGAAGCCATCGGCAATAGTACTTGCTGGGGAACTCCGCCAAAACGCGCGCTGAACTCAATAAATTCGTTTGTGATCTGTAGTCCACCTACAGCACTCTCGGTAATATTAAGCACAATTTGACCATCTTTAACATATTGTTGTGGCACTTGTGTGCCTGGCACATAGGCATCTACAACAACATGGGGCGTTAGCTGGTTATCCATCAACCAGTCATAATAAGCCCGCAGCAAGTATGGACGGTTCGGGGTTAGCTCTTTCATTAGATACCCATGCGCATTTCGCGCTCAGTCTCAGTCAAAGAAGCTTTAAATGATTCACGATCAAAAAGACGTGTCATATAAGCTTTGATATCTTTCGCTGTACGGCTATCAAGCTCGATACCTAGAACAGGTAGACGCCACAATAATGGACCTAAGTAGCAATCAGCTAGACCAAACTCTTCACTCATGAAGTAAGGCACTTCACCAAAGATTGGCGCGATAGCAGTAAGACCTTCTTGAAGCTCTTTACGAGCCGCATCAGCACGGTCACCTTTGCGAATACGTTCTACAAGAGCGTACCAGTCTTCTTCGATGCGGTGCATCCAAAGACGAGTTTGACCACGTGAAACCGGATAAACAGGCATTAATGGAGGATGAGGGAAACGCTCATCTAAGTATTCCATAATGATACGAGAATTATAAAGTACTAGCTCTCTGTCTACCAAAGTTGGCACTGTGTTGTACGGGTTAAGCTCGATCAAGTCTTCAGGGATCTCATTAGGATCAACCTGTAGAACATCAACTGTTACACCTTTTTCAGCCAGTACGATACGTACTTGATGGCTATAAAGGTCGTCTGCACCTGAATACAGGGTCATGATTGAGCGTTTGTTGGCAGCAACAGCCATTGATACCCTCCGGGATTCACAAATCAAAAGCAAAAAATGCAAACACAAACGAGGAGCAAGGCTCCTCGTTTAGAATTTGCGGATAATACATTCTAACCTTTATTTACGGTTAGTGTACATCTTTCCAGTACTCTTTCTTTAAGAGGTAGGCCACAATAAAGAAAATAAATAGGAAGCCTAACACCCACCAACCTAACCTTTCACGCTCAAGTTTGACTGGGTCGCCAGAGTAAACCAAGTATCCAGTGATATCACGAACCACTTGATCATACTCTTCAGCTGATAATGCCCCACCGGTCGCAACCAATGTTCCATCTTCCTGTTTTACTGGAAGACCTTGAAGGCCTTCAAGTACATGCGGCATACCAACCAATGGGAAAATAGTATTGTTCACACCAAATGGACGGCTTTCATCTTTATAAAAACCGTGAAGGTATGAATAAATCCAATCTTCTCCACGTACTCGGGCAACCAAAGTTAAGTCTGGAGGAGAGGCACCAAACCATTTTGCAGCATCTGCATCTGGAATAGCATTCTCCATTAACTCACCAATTTTAGCACCTTCTGGCAGATACTTAGCACGCATCTCATCTAATGGGATGCCTAAGTCAGTGGCTACTCGGTCATAACGCTGGTACTGAGTACTATGACAACCAGCACAGTTTTCTTGGAACAATTCCAATCCACGCTGCAATGATTCAGTGTCATTTAGATCAATATTGGCTTTATCTAGTAGTGCGCCACCACCGGCTGCGATAGCCAGTGTTGGGACCAATGCAACTAATGCGATTAATAATTTTTTCATTAGTGTGTCAACCTCTCTGGTACAGGCTTAGTCTTTTCATTCTTACTGTAAATCCATAGGAATAAGAAGAAACCAAAGTAAGTCAGAGTAAAGATACGTGCAGCGATTGTCAGAGCAGGGGTAGCTGGTACAGCACCTAAGTAACCAAGTACTAGGAACGATACTGCAAACTGACCAATGTTCAGTTTGTGAATCATACTACGGTAGCGAATTGACTTAACGTTACAACGATCTAACCATGGTAAGACAAACAGTACTGCAATTGCTAAGCCCATGCCGATAACACCCATCAGCTTATCTGGGATTGCACGTAAAATTGCATAGAACGGCGTAAAGTACCAAACTGGTGCGATATGCTCAGGCGTCTTCATTGGGTTAGCCGCTTCAAAGTTCGGCTTTTCAAGGAAGTAACCACCACCTTCAGGCATAAAGAACAATACATAACAGAAGACGATGAGGAAGCCAGCGACGCCCATGATGTCTTTAACTGTGTAGTACGGGTGGAATGGAATACCATCTTTTGGCCAGCCATTCTCATCTTTGTTCTTCTTAATCTCGATACCATCTGGGTTATTAGAACCCACTTCATGCAACGCGATAAGGTGTAAAAACACCAACACAACAAGCACTAATGGCAACGCAATAACGTGTAGCGCAAAGAAACGGTTTAGAGTTGCACCAGAAACAACGAAGTCACCACGGATCCACAATGTTAGGTCGTCACCAATAACTGGAATCGCACCAAACAATGAGATAATTACCTGTGCGCCCCAGTAAGACATTTGTCCCCAAGGTAACAAGTAACCCATGAATGCTTCAGCCATCAACACAAGGAAGATCAACATACCGAATAGCCACAACAGCTCTCTTGGCTTTTGGTATGAACCGTAGATTAGACCACGGAACATGTGCAGGTAGATCACCACAAAGAAGGCGGAGGCCCCCGTGGAATGCATATACCTCAGCAACCAACCGTACTCTACATCACGCATGATATATTCGATTGAAGCAAACGCACCTTCTGCGGTTGGCACGTAGTTCATTGTTAACCAGATACCTGTTAGTAGCTGGTTAACCAGTACTAACATGGCTAGTGAGCCAAAAAAGTACCAGAAGTTGAAGTTGGTTGGTGTCGCATATTGACCGACATGACGATTATACGTCGCAGTCATAGGAATGCGTTCATCAATCCAATTGATAATGTTCTTAACCATTACGCAGCTCCTTTATCAACACCGATAAGCACAGTGCTATCATCAATATATTGATGTGGAGGGATAACTAGGTTTAATGGTGCTGGTACACCTTGGAATACACGACCAGCCATATCAAACTTAGAACCGTGACAAGGACAGAAGAAGCCAGAAGCAACGCCTTCTACTTGCTCACCGAATGTGTCTGGTAGGTAAGTTGGTGAACAACCCAAGTGAGTACATAAGCCGACAGCTATAAAATACTCAGCCTTAATTGAACGGCCAGTATTTTGTGCATATGCAGGCTGCTGTGGTTCTACAGAGTCTGGATCGCGAAGTTGAGCATCGATAGCTGGCAGACCATCTAAGATCTCCTGCGTACGGCGAACAACCCATACAGGCTTACCACGCCATTCAACTCGAATAAGTTGACCTGGCTCTACTTTACTTATGTTTACTTCAACCGGCGCACCTGCTGCTTTCGCTTTGGCACTCGGATTCCATGACTTTATAAACGGAACCGCTACAGCTGCGGCACCTGCACCACCAACTACGGCGGTGGCTGCGGTCAGAAATCTGCGACGTCCGGTATCGACTGGCGCATTGCTCATCCACTTGTCTCCAGAGAGTGTTGGAATTTTTTTGTTTTATCTGTCTTCTTCTAAGCTGAACCGGACTGAATTCCGATTCTAAACTTGAAGCGCGGCTCATTATAGCCAAAAATTAGAACCAGATCATAGTTAAAACACTCAACTTAGTTAACTATGTTACTTTTAGTGCCGTTTCTGCATAAAAATAACGCATTCGAACCAACAATATCGCTAATTTTTATTAGCACAACATTCTAAATACTTTCATTCATTGCCCACTAAATTAGCAACTTAGCTGATATTAATCCTTATTTTACTGGCTACAACAGAATAGTTGACTTAATAGGTAGGAATTAACGCTAGTAGTTAACATTATGTCTAGCTACATAAAATAATCCACAATGCTATGGATTTTGACAAACATGTTTAAGCACAGACATGAGTAGGTAGATAACAATGTTGCGGAGGTATCCAAGATAAGCAACGAACTTACATAAACCATCAAAAATGGGCTTGGAATAAAAGAGCTAAAGTTTAAAATGCTTTATAGAACCCATAAAAAAGGCCTAACTGATGTTAGGCCTTTTTAGTAATCTTTTCTGGAGACTATTTACCCGTTGAGCTGTTCATATATCTAAAGAACTCGCTATTAGGCTCTAGTACCATAACATCATTTTCGCCAGAGAAACTTGCTTTGTAAGCATCTAAGCTACGCATAAAACTAAAGAATTCAGGATCTTTAGTATATGCATCCGCATAAATTTTAGCAGCTTCAGCATCACCTTCACCACGAGTAGTCAAAGCTTTACGCTCAGCTTCCGCTGTTTGAATAGTCACGCTAGCATCTGTTTTAGCACGAATAATTTCTGCTTGCTCTTGACCTTGAGCCCGGTGCTCTTTAGCCACAGCTTGGCGTTCTGCACGCATACGCTGGTAGATACTAGTACTAACGTTTGCTGGCAAGTTAATTTGCTTAACTCGCACATCAACCACTTCAACACCTAGATCTTGAGCACTTTCTGCTGCATTTTTAAGTGCATCAGATTGCAGTTCATCACGGCTACCAGAAACAATCTCTTTAATGGTACGACGACCAAACTCGGTACGAAGATCGTTGTTAATTTTACGTTGTAGCAAAGTCTCTGCGTTAGCCTTAATACCGCCATTGGTAGAAAGGTAGTAACGTTCAAAGTCTTTAATACGCCACTTAACGTATGAATCAACCATCAAATCTTTTTTCTCAGAGGTAACGAAACGATCCGCGGCACCATCAAGTGTTTGCACTCTTGAATCCATAAACTTGATTTTATCAAGCATAGGGATCTTTAAGTGGAGACCTGGAGCATAAACGCGAGTTACGCCGTCATCCTTAAGGACTTTACCAAATCGAGACACAATAGCGCGCTCACCTTCATTCACTACAAGCAGTGAAGACAAAGAGATTGCAATAAGTATTGCTACGATTATCGCTGTAAATCTACCCATCTCTTAGTTCCTCCCCGACGAGCGTTCACCACGTGATGGACGACCATCAAGCGGCATGCTGCTGTTATTATGAGTTGTACTATTAACTGACATAACAGGTGTTGCCGGTTTACTCTGAGACTTAGCTGAATGATTAGCTTGACTGTTCTGCATCAACTTATCTAAAGGAAGATACATCAAGTTGCCATTATTCTTAGCGTCAATAAGCACTTTGCTAGTACCACTTAGTACTTCTTGCATTGTATCGAAATACATACGCTCTCGAGTAACTTCAGGTGCAGCTTTATACTCAGGTAATAACTGCTCAAAACGTGCAACTTTACCTTTCGCTTCCAAAGTGACTCTTTGCTTATAAGCTATCGCTTGCTGATCCATACGTTGCACGGTACCACGAACCTTAGGCTCTAACTGGCGCGAATATGCTTCAGCTTCACGAATGAAACGCTGCTCATCCTCTTGTGCCGCAATCGCGTCATCAAAGGCATCTTTCACCTCTTCTGGCGGACGAGCTGGCAAGAAGTTAACATCTACAACAGTAATACCAAGCTTGTATGGCTTGATAATACGTTCGATTTCATCCCATGTGTCACGACGGATCTTATCTCGACCAGTTGTCAAAATATCGTCCATAGTATTGTGACCAATAACGTAACGAAGCGCACTGTCAGTTGCTTCACGCAAGCTGGCATCTGCATCCACGACGCTATACAGGTAATTCTTTGCGTTACTTACGCGATACTGAACGTCAAGCTGAACTAAAACCACGTTCTCATCGGCTGTTAGCATACTGCCTGAAGCTGGGATCGAGCGAACAGTCTGTACGTTAACTGGCGTAACTTCATCAATGAAGGTCGCTTTCCACTGAAGACCAGGATCAACTTCACCCACGTATTCACCAAAGCGAAGCTCTACACCTTTCTCTGCTTCTTTAACTGTATAGAATCCAGAAAGACCCCATACAACTACAGCAATGACCAAAACGATGACCAAGCTAGCACCGCTGACGCTGCCACCTGAACCATTGCCTTTGCCGCCAAAGCGCTTTGAAAGGTTACGAAAAACTTCATCTAAATCAGGTGGTCCTTTATCATTACCACCTTTGTTGCCATTTCCCCAAGGGTCTTGACCCTTGTTACCGGGCTCGTTCCAAGCCATTTAGTACTCCATAAGTGTATGAAATAAACGAGATTACTAAAATACTTAATTATGCGACGACTGGGTCGACCACAAAAGTCTCTATTTCACCTTGGCTCTGTTTTACTAATCGGCGCCAATCGGCATCCAATAAGCGAACAGAGATCATACAGTTCCCCAGATCGTCATACGCTTTCTGCTGTATTACATCCAGTTTATAAAACTGGCCGAGATAATGCCCTGCCGAAGCTGGGATTTGCAAGGTTAGCTCTTGGATTGCTTTACCAACAATTTGGTTAATCGCTTCCTCAACTAGCTCCAAGCCTTTTTGCTGCTGAGCAGAAACCCAGACTCTAATTGGCGTTCCCTCATCATCGTAGTCGATGCGAGGGTTCACCTCATCCAATAGATCGATTTTATTGCAAACGATCAACTGTGGAATATCTACGGCATCAATCTCTTTAAGCACCTTCTGTACTTGCTCAAAGTTATCGGCCATTTTCTCATCTGCACTATCGACAACATGCAGTAATAGATCTGCTTGTCGTGTTTCTTGCAGTGTTGCCTTAAATGCAGCAACTAAATCGTGGGGCAAATGCCGAATAAACCCAACTGTATCAGCAAGAATCACATCACCGTCTGGTAAATCCAATTTACGTAACGTAGGATCCAATGTAGCAAAGAGTTGATCCGCCGCATATACGTCAGATGTAGTTAAGCCGTTGAACAGTGTAGATTTCCCCGCATTGGTATAACCAACCAAAGAAACAGTAGACATCTCACTGCGCTGACGTGCTCGACGACTCTGATCGCGTTGCTTATCAACCTTTGCTAAACGACGATTAATGGTGCTGATCCTTCCCCTCAGCAGACGCCTATCGGTCTCTAGCTGAGTTTCACCCGGTCCACGCAGACCAATACCGCCCTTTTGACGCTCTAAGTGTGTCCAACCTCTGATCAGGCGCGTTGACATGTGGCGCAATTGCGCTAGCTCCACCTGTAACTTACCTTCAAATGTTCGCGCTCTCTGAGCGAAAATATCTAAAATCAAAGTTGTTCTATCGAGTACTCTGCACTCGCATAACTGCTCAAGATTTCGCTCTTGAGCTGGACTTAGTGCGTGATTAAAAATCACCACATTGGCGTCAGTTGCCGTAACCATCGCAGCTAATTCTTCTGCCTTACCTGAACCGACAAAAAACTTGCGGTCTGGTGAACGACGACTTGCCGAGATCACTCCGATAGACTGAGCTCCAGCCGAGTCAACTAGAAGCTTTAATTCGTCTAGATCTTCTCGGTTGTTTTCATCAGTAAAGTCGATATGGACAAGTACCGCTTTCTCTCCCGCCTCATAACGATCAAACAAAAAGCAATCTCCTTAGTAGCAAGTTATTTTTCGTCGCCATCGTCATGCTGAGCGTTATAGCCAGCTTGAGCGTTTGTCGCTTGGTGGTTGCTCACGTTAAATGGACGTGAAGGCACCACTGTTGAAATGGCATGCTTGTAAACCATTTGGCTCACAGTGTTTTTAAGCAAAATAACAAACTGGTCGAAAGACTCAACTTGCCCTTGTAACTTAATGCCGTTAACAAGATAAATAGATACTGGAACGCGTTCACGACGCAATGCGTTCAAAAACGGGTCTTGTAAAGATTGCCCCTTTGCCATTTTCTAATTTCCTTTTTAATTAAAATTAATAGTTATTCTAATACAATAAAACTTTATCTTTGGTTTTAGTATTATACAGCTACAGCCAATAAGCTAGCGACTATATCGCATTACTGTAGCAAGATTATTATCAGCGCCGCTTTCTAACCAAATAAGATCTGGCCAACCGCGTAACCATGTTAATTGACGTTTAGCTAATTGCCTAGTAGCAACAATAGCTTTTTCGACCATAGTATCATAGTCAATTTCACCATCGAGATACTGCCAGCACTGCCGATATCCTACGCAACGCATAGATGGCAGGTCTAAATCTAAATCTCCACGAGACCTTAAACGCTCGACTTCTTCAGTAAACCCTTGTGTTAGCATGGTTTTAAATCGAGTTTCTATAGCCTTATGTAACACCTTTCTATCACTTGGCGCAATCGCAAATTGCACTGCTTGGTAAGGGAATTCATCTGCCTTAGTTTTCGTTAGCTCAGTTAAAGACTGCCCACTTATGCGATAAACCTCTAGCGCTCTTCCAAGTCTCTGGGGATCATTAGGGTGAATTCTGTCAGCAGAAACGGGGTCAATTTCGCGTAACTGATCATGTAAAGCTTGCCAGCCCAGTGCTTCAGCTTCTGCGGCAATCTGCTCTCTTATCGCTTCGTCAGCACCAGGCAGTGGAGACAAGCCTTCAAGTAATGCCTTGAAGTACATCATAGTACCGCCAACCAATAATGGTGTTTTACCACGACTCAATATGTCTTCAATCTGGGCTAATGCGTCACGTCTAAAATCTGCCGCAGAGTAACTCTGTGCAGGATCAATAATATTGATAAGTTTATGTGGAGCTGCAGCTTGTTCTGCAGCATCTGGCTTAGCCGTGCCGATATCCATATCTTTATAGATCAACGCTGAATCTACAGAGATAATCTCACAGTCATACTGCTTAACAAGCTCAATCGCTAATGCGGTTTTACCTGACGCTGTAGGACCCATTAAGGTAATTACTTTTTGTGATTTATTATCGGTCACTCTGATTTTCTTTTATCCATTGTTCCCAAGGTAAAGCTTGAGATTGATTATAGAGCTCTTGTTGCTCATCATCGGGCAGCGTATTTAGAGCGAACCATGTTTCATTGGCTGAAGTAAAACGGTTAGCAGCTTGGTCTGTAAGCCACTTAGTTAGAGCTTCATCACTAGGTAACTCTAATCGAATCCACTCCAGTAGCTCTGGCACTAACATTGCCAATTGGCTATCTCTTAGATATGGGGGCACTTTCTTAATTATCAACTGCCCTAAGCGAATAGATAACTCAATTCCTAACTTTCGTAGTAACTGTTCTCGTTCTTCTATAATTGTCGCCCAATCACTATCAACAGCAATAGCTACAGGCATCAATAGCGGCTGACCGACGAGCCCTTGAGCAAGCTTAGCGGCGATTTCAACTTTTTGCGCCGCCTTAGCAACCAAGGCAATACTCAATAGTGAAATTTGATTCTCTTTTGCCAGTAACCAATATTCACCACCAATGACGGCCGGCATTGGTCCAACATAGCGATGATTGTCAACTAAGTCAGTTTGCTCTGTAACCAGCTCAACTCTTGGCGCGTGATTGGTTGGTGAACTTTGCGTATAGCCCACACCTCTTTGGCTATTAGAGCCTGCATTATGTGTATTAAGTAATTCACCATAAGCCCTAATACTACTTTGAGATGGTCGGTTAGTCTCAGCCTGTTGAGCAGTACTTTTCAATGGTGTCCGAAAGCTTGAACTAGCATTGGAATAGTCTCTTGAACTTCCTGCTGCTTGGCTATCACGTACTGAAGAGTCTCTAGCTTCAGGCTGCTGATTATCACCATAATGGTTTGAATTTACCGCTCCGCGAGTGTTCGCAATTTGCACTTGTGCATTTTGCGAGCCTATCAAGTCGCCACCAACTTCTAGTGACTGTGAAATAGCAGATTGCAGTGCCTGCAAAATAAAATCGTGCACATAGCGGCTTTGATGAAAACGCACTTCATGCTTTGCTGGGTGCACATTCACGTCAACTTGATGTGGATCAAGATCAAGCATTAACACATAGCCAGGCGACACTCCTTCAGCGTATTGCGCAAAAGCCTGTCGCACAGCATGATTAACCAACCGATCTTTCACTAAGCGACCATTTACATAAAAATATTGAGTTTCACTGTAACCGTTAGCCGCACTCGGTGATTGTAAGTAACCACTTAACTTTAAGTCGTTATGTTCACATTCAATACGTAGACAAGTTTCGGCAAATGCCTTACCACTAATTTGCCCTAGTCGTTGAATATACTGGATTTCAGTATTTGCCGGACGGTAATTACGTACGGTTTTATCGTTATGCTTAAGAGTAAAATGAATATCCCTTCGAGCCACAGCAATACGCTTAAGCCACTCATCAATATGGGTAAACTCTGTCTTGTCGCTTTTTAGAAAACGTCTTCTAGCTGGTGTATTAAAAAATAGATCTACGGCTTCCACAGTTGACCCGACCGGATGAGCTGCTGGCAATACCTTTACCGCCATCTCAGTGCCTTCAGCCTGAGCTTGCCATGCCTCGGTTTGCTCAGCAGTTCGTGAGGTGAGTGTTAACCTTGAAACCGAGCTAATACTAGCTAAAGCCTCACCGCGAAAGCCAAAACTTAAAATAGCTTCTAGATCATCAAGGGACTTAAGCTTAGAAGTGGCATGTCGAGACAAGGCTAAGCTAAGATCCTCTTTTGGTATCCCCGAGCCATTATCGCGGATACGAATAACCTTAGCGCCACCTTTTTCAATCTCAATATCAACTCTCGTTGCACCAGCATCAAGACTGTTTTCAACTAGCTCTTTAATGACAGATGCAGGACGCTCTACCACTTCACCGGCAGCGATCTGGTTTGCTAATTGTGGAGGTAACTTTTCAATGGCCATGGGATACTCTTCTACAACCTAAGCTCTAGGGATAATCAGCTTTTGACCGATACGAATACTGTTTGATTTAAGATTATTGGCCTTTTTCAAACGACTAACAGAAATTTGATAGCGCTGCGCAATAACAGATAAAGATTCACCACTGCGAACTTTATGTTCAACACTACTCTTGCTCGCAAGTAATGAGTTTACCGGAGGGTTAGCTTCAAAGTACTTAACCACACCTTTATGAATAGCCTTAGCAACATTATTTTGGTGGTCACGTTGTGATAATAAACGCTCTTCTCTTGGGTTTGAGATAAATCCAGTCTCGACCAAAATCGACGGAATATCAGGCGACTTTAGCACAGCAAAACTAGCCGACTCAGGCTTATGTTTATGTAGCTTGGTTACTCTCCCTAAATTAGAAAGCACATCGCCAGCAATATTATGACTAATCGCCATAGAACGGTCCATAGACATGTCTAAAAGAGTCATGGCAAGATACTGCTCATTATCAGTATTTTGAATAATCTCACCTGCACCGCCAAGTAACTCTGAGTGCTTTTCTTTTTGCTCTAACCAACGACCAATTTCACTGTTTGCACGTCGCATTGACAACACCCAAACCGATGCCCCTTGTGGCTGAGGCGAGGTAAAGGCGTCAGCATGAATAGAGATCAATAAATCGGCTTTGCTATTACGGGCAATATCAGAACGTCTATTTAAATTAACAAAGTAATCCCCTGTTCGCGTCATCACTGCACGCATACCTGGCGTTGCGTTAATTTTCTGCGCCACTTTCTTGGAGATCTCTAAGACGAGTTTCTTTTCATAGATGCCACTTGGGCCAATAGAACCCGGATCTTCGCCGCCATGGCCAGCGTCAATAGCAATAACAACATCTCTTAATTGCGTTTTGGGTTGAGTAACAGGAGGTTTCTTTGCTGTCGAGCCTTCACTATCTAAATCAACCACTAAACGATTGCCGTATGGCGCAGTAGCTGGCAATGCAAATAAATTGGCTTTAACTGGTTTCACCAAATCAATAACAATACGCAAAGTCCCTTTTTCTGGAGGCTTACTCGTACGTACTTTTTTAACCAACTTACTATTGTTTTTGATCTTATTAAGCTCAACTTTATTAGACGACTTTTTTAGATCGACAACCAATCTTGCAGGACTAGATAAGGTGAAATAGCTGTAATCAGGTGATTGGCTTAGATCAAATACAATACGCGTTGATTCTGGCGCAGCCCAAATCCTTACGCTATCGAGCTTATTAGCACTGTGCGCAACAAATGAAACACTGAAACCAATTAGGAGTATAAATAGCCTAAATATATTACTGTTTATTATCATTATTGTTTAGAGCCGCCAATATCTTTTCACCCTCAACCGAAAGCGCTTTTAACTCAACTTCTCGTCCAGTATTAACATACTTAATATGGATATGTATATCAGCAGCAGGTAATAAACCATGACCGCGATCAGGCCACTCGACGATACACAGACTACGCTTAGTAAAGTAATCGCGGATCCCCATAAATTCTAACTCTTCAGGATCATACAGGCGATATAAATCAAAATGATACACATCTAATGCATCTAATTCGTATGGCTCAACTAACGTATATGTCGGGCTCTTTACCGCACCTTGATGACCTAGGCTTTGAATAAGGCCACGGCTAAAGGTCGTTTTACCAGCACCAAGATCACCGCTTAAATAGATAGTTAAAGGCGGGCTAATAAGGCTTGCCAACTGAGTGCCTAGTTTTACGGTATCTTGCTCGTCATTTAAATTTAATATCATTTCTTGCGTATTCATTCCGAATAAAAAAACGCCTTAATAAAAGGGCGGGTAGAATGCATTACTTTAACCTAATCACCTAGCTTTCTAAACTAGATTTAATTAACTAACTGACGAATGTAAGGCATGAGGTCGCTTGCTAGCATGCCGCGCTCTCCTTCTTGAGCAGCTAAGTCGGCTGCACTGCCATGTATAACGACACCTAAACAAGCAGCTTCTATAGACTTATATCCTTGAGCGATTAAGCCACCAATAACCCCTGCAAGTACATCTCCGCAGCCTCCGCTAGCTAGCCCTGGGTTACCAACTGGTGCCACATAATATTGGTTTCCATCAAAAATTATAGTTCCTGCACCTTTTAGCACAATCACACCTTTATACTTTTGATGTAATCGCTTTGCAGCAGAAAACCTATCTTTTTCAACCTCGGCAATGCTCAGACCCAACAGCTTTGCAGCCTCACCAGGATGTGGTGTTAGCACCCAATCTTTATCAGCCATTGGCATACCACTTAGCTGGGTTAAGCCATCGGCGTCAATCACACAAGGTTTGTCAGTCAAATCGACCGCCTTAAGAAGATTGTAACCCCAATCATCATTACCCAGCCCCGGTCCAATCACTAGTACTGAAGCCCAGCCCAATTTAAGGTAAACCTCCATGTCGACTAATTCACATCCCCAAAACATCAACTCAGGGCGTGTTGCGCTAACAATAAACTGATGTTCAGGTCTAGAAATCACAGTGACTAAGCCCGCGCCACTTCTTAAGCAACCTTCAGCAGCTAAGCGCACCGCGCCTGCCATACCGTAATCACCACCAATAATTGACACCTTACCGTTATTGCCTTTATGAGCATCTCTTCGACGAGGCAAAAATGTATTTTCAAGTGTAAAACTATTTATCTGCGCCGTACTCGATTCAGGAAGAAACTCATTTAGCCCTATATTGGCAAGCTTAATCTCACCACAACAATGACGTGCTTTACCAGTGAGTAAACCTTTTTTAAGCCCACCAAAAACTAGGGTCATATTCGCTTCAATTGCAGTTTGTTGATAGCTACCAGTGTTTGGGTTAATCCCTGAGGGGACATCTAAACTTAAGATCCAAGCATTGCTACCATTAACTGTGTTTATGACTTTTGTGAGTTCAGAACTAAGCTCACCTTTTATACCTGTGCCTAATAATCCGTCGACAATAATCGTTGCAATGGCAATCTTGGTAACATCGAAGGGTTTAGTTTCACCACCTGACACTTGGAAGCAATTTATAGCTTGAGTGAGTTCATCACTTGGGTGACTTGCTAAGCTTGCTTGCAGCTCTACATCAAAACCTGACTTTAATAATAGAGAAGCAGTAATATATGCATCTGCGGCATTATTCCCATGCCCTGCTAGCACTAACACTTTACTTGTATTGGCTTGTCGCTCAGATAACAATTCAAAGGCAGCATGCCCTGCTCGCTCAACTAATTCGTATAAGCTTACACAGCCACTTTTCACTGCATTTACCTCAGCAGCCTTTATTTGCTGAACTGAAAATAGTGGTGTCGACAGTAAGTTTGGATCACTCATAATTTAGGTCCGAAAATAGTAAGGCTTAATTTGACAGCTTATAACTACTGACTTAAGTGCAAATGAAGCCACGCAATCAAAAGGTGATCTAGGTACGATCTTCCAACATTATAGTTAATATGTTCAGTGTTATAGGTGATAAAAAAGGCACCAATAGGTGCCTTACAAAAAAATAACGCTGTAGCGATTAGATATCGTCCATGCGAATACTACTGTGAACAAGTCGCTGCTGTTGGATCTTCTCAACTCGAACAAGATCTTCAAGTGCGCCTTTAGTCTCTGTCGTCGCCGAAGAGCTTGCAGTTTTCTCTAATAATCCAATTAAACGATTATCAAGATTTAGGTGAAGTTCTAATACATCGTCTTCACTCATGTTGGCAGGCATTGAGGTCTTTTGACAAATAGCAATAAAGTCTTCAAAAACCACATCTTTATACCAAGTATCAAGCACTTTTTTTGGTGCTTCATCGATATAATTTTCTAACTTTTCAGCAGTATGACGCTCATGCTGTTGAAAATACTCTAACATCAACTTCACGCGTGAAGAGTCAGCCTGAGTGTGTAAACGGCTATAGAGTTGGGCCATTTCTATGCGGCATGTTGCAACATAATCTAAAAGTTCACTAAGTTGTTGAATACGCATTTATCCATTCTCCTAAGTCAGCTACATCAATCTGCTGCACCTAAATTTAAGTCTGTAATAATTATGTGATGAAAACTGGACTGAATACTTGAGCGCAGTCAAAGTTTAGACTGCATAAAACGGATTAGTTTAGATATTATTAAAGAAACACGCGCTCGATCACGTTGTTTTATCGACTGCGGTACAAAAGGTATAACCTTAGGATAGAACCCCATATATTTTATAAAGAGTTAAGTTTAAATTAACTTCCGCTTTTAGCCATACAGAGTCCATCCACAAAAGCTCTGTAATTAAAGTTGTATAGGCTTGGCTAAGAAGTGATTTCAACATTTTCTGCAGCTGCAGCTAATTACTAAATAGAAATATAAGCTTTGATTTATTTCATTTAGATTTTTTAGAGATTTGCATAGTGAGCGCAGATTGCAAAGAGCGGTTAATTTTATCGAGAGCGTGAGTTGAAACCGACTGTTTATACAAGCAGGTCTATACCTTGGCAAAAAAAGGTATCAACATTTCTGCGAGCGCAACTGAGCTAATGCCGCATAAACATTTAGGGGCTTTATTAGGAGAAATAGCTGAGATTTAGTTTGAAATAACAAGGAGGAATATTGGAGCGAACTTTTGATGTTATCGAGAATGGGTTCGAACCGGCTGCTTATAAAAAATAGGGATATAGCTTGGCAAAAAAAGGTATCGACATGTCTACGACCGCAACTGAGCTAATATCGCATAAACATTTAGGGGCTTTATTAGGAGTTATAGCTGAGATTTAGTTTGAAATAACAAGGAGGAAGATTGGAGCGACATATCGGGTTCGAACCGATGACCTATACCTTGGCAAGGTATCGCTCTACCAACTGAGCTAATGTCGCATAAATCTTTACTTTGATTAAAACGACATATCGGGTTCGAAACGAAAACCGATGACTTATACCTTGGCAAGGTATCGCCCTTTTGCTCTAAACAAAGAGTCAACTGAGCTAATGTCGCATGAATCTTTAAATTGGAGCGACATA
>NZ_JBFRNX010000035.1:0-33379 GCF_041471165.1 Shewanella sp. 10N.261.52.F9 | reverse complement strand
TGTTTGGAATGCCTGCAGTGTACTTAATGTTTGGAATGCCTGCAGTGTACTTAATGTTTGGAATGCCTGCAGTGTACTTAATGTTTGGAATGCCTGCAGTGTACTTTATATTTGGAATACCTACATAAAGGCTTTCGCTTATACCTTCATAGATCTTAGAGCTTTTAAAATTTAAATTTTCTAAAGTGTGTTGTGATGCTATAGCAGAAAATGATCCTAGTAATACCGTAGATGTAACTAATCCTTTAATTATCTTTTTCATTTTGTACCTTCTCATAGAGTATTAAATATAAAGTTATATTTTTGACTTAATGAAAAGGTAATTGCAGATGTTGTGCCAAGGTTGATTTTTTGTTCTAAATTAGTTTGTTTTAACGCTTTTTGGTGGAAGCTGTTGGTTATTCGCGTCAAGACGTAATAACTTGGTAAATTCTATTTCGGTAACCGCTTTACTATATATATAGCCTTGGATCTCTTCACACTTTAATGCACGTAATATATTAAGTTGCGAAGGTTCTTCTACACCTTCACCGACGACTGAAAGCCCCATGTTATGGGCGATAGTGATGATTGAATCAACCATTTTTAAATCACGATCTGATTTGTCTATATCATCTACAAAAGCTTTATCTATTTTCAATGTATGAATTGGAAAACGCTTTAAATATGATAATGAAGAGTAACCAGTACCAAAATCATCAAGTGCTAGACTTACTCCCATCTTAGACAGTTGCTGCATGACTTTAATCGCTTTTTCAGGCTCTTTAATAACGGTGCCTTCTGTAATTTCAAGTTCTAGATTAGCTGCAGGTAATTGAGTAAGACGTAAAATTGACTCAATTCTTAACTGTAAATCAGGTAATGCGAATTGCTTCGACGATAAATTGACGGCAACGCGTCCACTAAATAAGCCTTGGCTGCGCCATTTCTGCGCTGCAAAACAGGCTTTTTTAAGTACAACATCTCCAATTTCTACGATTAACCCATTCTCTTCTGCTAAAGGGATAAATTTTGTCGGTGGAATAAGTCCGTGTTCGGGATGGTTTAAACGCACTAAAGCTTCCATTCCTGCCATTTGGCCAGTTTTGAGATCTATTTTCGGCTGGTAGTACACTTCAAATAAGTCATCCTTGAGTCCTTCCCTTATAAGGTTTTCGACTTCTAGTTGTCTTATTGCGTTTTTATTAAGTGATTCTGAATAAAATTGATATCGATTACCGCCAGCAGATTTTGCATGATACATAGCGATATCAGCTTTTCTTAATAATGCCTGTTCGTTTTGATCATCTTCAGGGTAGAGCACTATGCCTATACTTAGACCCACAACGACTCTTTCACTTACAAGGTCAAAGGGCGTCTCAAATGCATGGATAACATTTTTAGCAAGGACGGCACTAGAGCCTATATCTGGGTTTTTATCAACTAAAATTGCGAACTCATCTCCCCCTAGACGGTAAATGCTCGTATGGCTAGGTACTGCTGCTTGTATTCGTTCAGAGACCTGTATAAGAAGATCATCACCCACTTGGTGGCCTAAAGAATCATTAATTTTCTTAAAGTTATCTAAATCTAACACCATAAGGGTATGGTGAGAGTCTCTTTTTACTAGGTTGCCTAGGGTAACCATTAGATTTGAACGATTTGGCAGATTGGTCAATAAGTCGTTGTTGGTCAGTTTTCTCAATTCTTCTTCTTGTTGCTTACGACGACTAACATCAGAAAACACACCAACATAATGAGAAAGTTCGCCCTGTTCGTCATAAATAGCATCAATAGAAAGTTCCATTAAAAAGCTACTACCATTACCCTTCACCGATTCAACTTCGTTATTCCAACGGCCTTGTTGCTTTAAGATCGTGCGAATTTGTTCTGAATAGCTATCTGGATAGAGGTCAAAGTTAAATAGTTGACCGACAAAATCTTGCTTAGTGAGCATGCTTAAATCACAGCAAGCCTTATTTACTTCCACAAATGTAAACTGGTTATCGAGAATGAACATACCTTCAGAGATATTTTGAATAGCACGTTCAAATAGTTTTAGCTGTTCTTCAGCTTGTTTAAAATTGGTGATGTTTTTAATGGTACCAGTCATTCGAAGTGCACTATCATTTTCATCACGCTCAACAATCTTGGCTCTATCTAAAATCCACACCCAATCATTTGACTTTCCTTTTACGCGGTAAGCAGCTTCAAAGTGATCAGTTTCACCATAAAAGTGCTTGTTAAGGGCTTCTCTAACTCTATCTTGATCCATTGGATGGATATTGCTTTCACCGCTTTCAGTTCCTGAGCGTTGACCGTCTTGGGGAAACTCAAGAGAGCCCCAAATATTCGAACGATAGATTTGTCCTGTTTCGATATCCCAATCCCACATTTCATCGCCGCTGCCCCAAAGAGATAGTTTTAAACGTTCTTCACTCTTTGCGATCTGTTTTTGAATTTCTCGACGGCGCAATATTATTTTTATAATGAGTATTGAGGCTAATAGTGCACATAGAAAATAAATAGATTTAGCTGAATTAGATAGCCACCATGGAGGAGTGATTTCGATCGCTAACTCTTTGGTTTTTCCCTTGTTACCGTTTATAGGGTCAATAGCATAGATCAAAAACTTGTATTTACCCGGTGATAAATTGGTATAAGTCGCGGAATTCGTTCCTTTTGAATGAATAAAAGATTCTGAAAGCCCTTGCATTTTATAAACATAGTCTATGTTGGCGTATGGAGTGCCTGGACTATTGAATGAAATTGTAAATGGATAGTCGGAGTATTTTAACTTGATAGAACTTGTTTGTGAGAACTGATCTCTTAGGACATTTCCACCTGGTTGCTCGGGTATATTAAATATTAATAGTTCTTTTAAATTTACTAATGGAGGAATTATTTTTGATATATATTTTTTTAGTGTTTCCGATGGGATTATACTTATTCCAGATACTCCACCTATGAGAGTGATATCTTTATCGCTATAGATTGCGTTAGCATTGTATTCTAATTGTGTACCTAGTTCCTTGTTTAGTGTGATGACCTTATTGGTACTTTTGTTTATTAAAGTTATTTCATTGATTGAAGATGATGTTACGTAGGCACCTTCAGACGCTATCGAGAATATGGGCTTGTTATTGGAGTGAACAGTGTTAATTTCTGAAGTTGTTAGGTTGTACCGCTTTAAGCTTGTTCCTGTTCCAAAGTAAAGGCTGGAGTTTGAAATAGACAAGCTAATAACGAACTGTTCTGTATAAATGGGGGTTACACTATCATTTTCTACTTTAAATATCCCTCCTTGTGAAGCTATAAAAGTTCTATTGTTATAGGCAATGATATCAAAAATAGGGTTGCCTTTATCAATAACTTGCCTTTTTAATAAACCAGTTGGTATGTTATAAATTATAAGCTCACCATCAGATGAACCCGCTAAAATAGTTTTTTTATCATTACTTAACTTTAAAGCGAAAAATGACTCGTTGACAATTGTTTTAATTTTACTTGTTGTAATGTCAATTGAATGTAAACCTTTTGCGCTCGCTACATAAAGAGTGTTGTTCTTCAGTACAATAGACTTAGGCCCTTTTATACCAGTATAAAAGGACTTAGTAATCTCAAATTGCGTGTTATATATATTTATGTCTTCACTATCAAAGCTAACGATGAAAGAATTTGGATCTTTTTTTATTATAGACCATACATTTCCTTTATGACTTAATGTTGATTTTATCAAGTTATTACTATCTGAAATGATAATCAGTCCTTTGTTTTGATCTGATATAAATGTTTTTGTGAGCCCTCGATAAATTGTCGGTGTTTTAAATGGCTGACTTGAAATATCAAGTTTACCAATTACTTTAGGTTTGGTTAAATCGTTCAAGTTGAAAATGGTTTTATTTTGCAAACCTAATGTGTGATGTTGGTTCATAGTTACACTCACATAGTCCTGTGTATTTACTGGAACTATTATAGGTAGTGCCTGGAAAACGCCATCATCTCTAAATAAAATCAATTTGTTGTTTTTGGACGTTATTTGGTTTACATCTTTTGCAATAATATTTTCTGGATTAGATACTTTTATTACATTGCCATCATAGCTTCTTATGAAAATCTCATTTTTAATTGATAAAGCTTGTTTTACACCATTGAAATTACCTTTGTAAGAGTTTACAAGCTTAAGTTCAAACGGTTCTAATTCTTCTTGTGTTATATAAACGGAGTTATTAGTTCCGATTAAAATACTATTATCGTTTTTGGAAATAGACCATACAGCTTGCTCATTAATAAACTCGTTAGACTCTAATTTTACAACTCTGTCTTTATATTTGTCATAAACCGCAAGTCCTTTGTCTGTACCTATGTACATCGTGCCACTGTCACTAATAAACAGGCTACGAATAAAGGCACTGGGTAGCTCATTTTCAGGAGAAGGAAAATAATGGCGGAATTCTTTACCATCATATCTATTCAGGCCATTGACAGTACCGATCCACACGTAACCGTCTGCATCTTCAACGATCGAGGTTACATTACTCTGCGATAAACCATCTGGTACGCCTAGAGAAGTCGAATTTAGCGTGAGCGCTATCGCTGGCTTGAGCCAAAGCAGGCTAATAAGTAATAAAATCGTAGTGTTTAAAATAATTTTAGGCATATGTTTTTGTTTAATTATCAGCCAGTTTAAGGAATAAATTATTTGTTACTCACACTTTTTCAGAAAGTGGCTGTATTGTCAAAAAAATGCGGCTTAAATGTAGTTGATAATCATTGCTAACTTAAGTTTTGAGATGTGAGTTAAGCTGTAAGATAGCTATTAAGTAGCTAGATTATAGTTGAACTGGTTTGAAATTTAGCCAGTTCAACTATTTTCACTGGTTTTATCTGAAGTTAGTTTTAGTTGCTATAACGATAGTCATTTATTTGTTTTATGAACTTTACCGCCAATCGCGATAGCTTTATTAATAATCAAACTGCGGAGCACCTTGCTTAAAGGCCCGTAAGTCAGTAATCATTTTGTCTGACTCTAGCGGTGTTTGATCATGGTGGGCGTCACCTGTACTAAACAAGACTAAACGGTCGCAATGTTTAGTTCGCATCTTTTGCATAATGAACTTGATTAAATCTGCGCGTGTTAACAGCTTTATTTGCTCAGCTACGAGTTCGCGTTGATTAAAACTATAGTCTTTGTTGCCAATGCTAGACCAGTAGCGTTGGCTGCGAACTTTTAAGCTGGAATCTTGCACTAATACTTGATTGACTAATCCATGTTTAGTGGCTTCCCATTGTTCGTTGGTGATCTGTAATACTGCGTAGGCAAAGTCAGCAATAAACTCATCGATAGCTTCAAGCAGTAGCTGTGGTCCACTGGTTGGCGATTGAATATAGAAAATAATTCCCGGGTAACGGTTCAAAGGAAGATAGCCTGTACCCACCATATAACCTAATTGACGCTGAGTGCGTAACTCATGAAAAAAGGTTGAAGACATAGTGTGGTTTAACAGGCTAAACAGCGCCATGGTTTCAGGCGTTGTTACATCTGATTGGTAATACACGATAATACTGCTATCAGGATGTGACACTGGTATTTCACGTAATAAGCTGCCTTTATTTGAAAGGTCAATGAGTTCACGCGATGACTCTTGGCTAGGTGTTGTGACTAGCGATAAAATGCGTTCAAGTCGATCGCCTAATACCTTAGTTTCACTTTCTAACCAATCACCATATACCAAGCCTTCAAGATGAATTTTCTCGTAAAAACTTTTAACGTGAACATGCAAGTCATCAAGAGTAATTTCTTCGAGTATTTCAGCCATTCTCGCAGGCTCAAAGCTGCGCTTTTGCAAGGTTACAGTGAGGCTGGTGAACAATTGCGAAATAGGTTTTGCTTGTGAGTGATTGTACCAGGCTCGAAGTATTTGGCGCTTGATTAAGTCAAAGCGACTTTGGGTAAAGTTGCGTTCACGGGCTTTAGAGATTACTAACTCCAATAGGGTTTCCTGCTTGCCGGTAAATCCGGTTAAATGCAGAGTAATACCACCTTGGTGCGGATAAATATTATAACTGAGGCCTGCAACCTCAGCCTGATAGGTGCACTCGGTTAAATAGTCGAGTAGCATTTCTACATATAAGCGGGTAAGGGCTGCATGCCTTGGTGATGCGGCAGCCTGCGCTGAATCAAGCGATAAGTATAAGTGGCCTTTAGGCACGTTAAACTCATCGTCTTTTCGGTGCCAAATACGGTAACCGGCTTTTTGGGCGACGACGGTAGGCACTGGATGCTTACTTTTATCGGTTCGTGCTATGCATTCATTAATGATAAAGGGGTTTTTATCAGGTAAGCAAAGCGCTTGACGGATAGGACTTTTGCCCCAGCGAATGAGGTCTTGTTTATCTATCGGTTTTATTTGGTATGGGGAGTGATACCAAGCCGCTTTTTTATTGGTATCAAGTTCTGATGCTATTAACTGGATACGCATGTTTTCCGGTGTCATCAAAGATAACAGCTGCTGGGTTTCTTCAAAGTTGAGGCCGTCCATACGGAAATCACCGTAAATCACATCTTCAACATCATAATGATGCATATTAATGCTTAAATGACTAGCTAAATCTAACGCGTTAACTTGCTCTTGGTATTGAAAAGCGACTTGTAATAAGGCTGCTCGCTCATTATAGCGCCAAGGCTGTAATCCTTGGGTTTTGATAAGTTCAATATACTCAAAAGTGGCGCTAATCACCTCATCTAACCGGGCAAGACCTCGGTCTGTTAACTGAATACTAATGTTGTAGTCTTTGAAGTTATAGCCATTAACCCCACCGCCAGCGGAAAGGTTGTTCGCTAGGCCTGATTCTTTCAAATAAGAAAGTAGGCTGCCTTTACCTTCATAGCCAAGTAAGTGACTAATAAATGTAAGCGGCTTATGTTTATAAAAACGCTCAAGTTCCGGTAAAGCAAAGGTAATCGCAACCCGTTTTTGTTCTTTTAACGGGATAATATTAATTTGCGCTTGCAGCTGCTCTGCTAAATAAAGCGCAACATCTGGGTATTTGTCATTGCGCACATGGTCGCTAATACCTCCAAAATATTGCTTAGCTAACGTTTCGAGCTCATCTAGACTTTTGGGCGCGACTAAGCATAAAGTCATGATGTTGGCGCTGTATTTTTGTTGGTAAAAGTCCAATAACTCTTCACGTAGAGCAGACTCTTCACCGGCTAACGTCTTTAGGTTACCCACTGAGAATTTTGAAAAAGGATGTGCGGGATTGACCGTTTCCTTTTGTACTTGATACACACGCCGTACATCATCTTTTAGCTTCATACTAAATTCTGATTCAATTGCGTGGCGCTCGCGATCGACTAAATCTATGTTAAATAGCGGCGCAATAAAAAATTGGCTAAACCTGTCTAATGACGCTTCAAATTGCTCGGCGTTTATGCTGTAGAAAAAGTTAGTATGCTCTGTACCGGTCCAAGCGTTGTTGGTGCCACCATGCTGATTGATAAAGGCTGAGTATTCACCTGATTCTGGATACTTTTCTGTGCCAAGAAACAACATATGCTCAAGAAAATGTGCCATGCCAGGACGTTCAGCAGGATCGTCAAAATGACCAACGGTTACTGCCATCGATGCTGCAGACTGTGTTGCTTGTTGATCTTCAACCAGAAGTACTGATAAGCCATTTTTAAGCGTCAAATGGCGATAGTGACGATGATCATTAGGACTGGTTTTGATCTGTTTAGCTTCTGACAAGGCGTGGCTCCGATATCGTGAACAGGCAAACCATGAGTGGGCTGTTCTATGCCTAGATTAAGGTCTAACCTAAATGGTAACTGTTGTTGTAAAAATAATGAGTTAGACAGATTAACTTAACTTGCCATTATTTCGATTTATCTTCAAACACAACCGTTACAAACACTTAAATTAAATCAATTTTGGTTAAATAAGGTGCAATTTTTGTTTACGGCTCAACTCGCTACAAGATCACATTTTAGCTGCTGGCTCTGTATTCGACTAATTAATAACTAAATAACGGTATGTTGCAGTAGTGATTCAGACTACAATTAATCAATAACTATAAAAATTGGGAGTAGCAAAGCAGTATGCAGCTATTTTTAATGCGCCATGGCGAAGCGGGCTACAATGCTCATTCAGACAGAGAGCGTAAGCTTACCGATATGGGGCGCCATCACACCGCACTGATGAGTAACTGGTTAGGGCAAACCGTAACTGAATTTGACCTCGTATTGGTTAGCCCATACTTACGCGCGCAGCAAAGCTGGCAAGAGGTGAGTAAACATTTCCCTGAGCCTCACAAGTGGATTACTTTAGATGAGTTAGTGCCTTCTGGAGATCCCGAGCAGGTTGCTCATCTAGTACTTGCCTATGCTGAACAATATCAGGCTAACAATGTATTGGTTTTAGCACATATGCCTTTATTAGGGTATTTGGTTAGTGAACTAGTTGCAGGTGTAGAACCACCACTTTTTGCTACATCAGGCGTGACATTCATTGAACGGGTAGCTGACAAAAACAGTCTTATTTGGCAACATGCACCGCACTCGATAAGTTAGTGGTTACTGTACTGGACAGTGCCGGCTTGCCGGTATTTATTGATATGAGTAAAAGTGAGTCAATCTAATCGATAGGTGACTCACTTTTTTATTGGTTGATTTTTATTGTAGGGCGTATAACGAGTTTGAGTATTAGCGACGATAAGGCTGATCGCCAATATCAATCAGTACCAATAAGGCTGCGTCACCACCCCATTCTTTGGTTGCTTGATGAAACGCTTTTACGTGTGGGTGTTGAGCTAACCACATTGGGATATTTTGTTTTAATATGCCGGTGCCGTGGCCATGCATTACGCAACAACAATGACTTTGCTGCTTAATACAGGCTTGGATCAGTGCTGCCAGTTCGAGCTTGGCTTCGGTTTGACGCATACCGTGCATATCTAACAAAAGATCAGGCACATAGTCGCCACGACGAAGTCGTTTCACATCATAGCTATCCACATCGTCTCTAACCCATTTCATTGGGCCATCTACAGGTAATAACGGCTGATAAGTGTCCGAGAAATAGCTGTCAGCATGCAGTTGCTGTTCTTTCTCTTCAATGATTTTGCGGTCTTTAGGTGCCGCGATAAAATGACGCTTATTTTGTTGTAAAGGGGTGATACCTTTAGTCAACTCTGCAAAAAGGGCCAGTTCATCATTATCTTTGCTTTTATTCATGCTTCTATTTTATTGAATCCGATGCCTTATGAATAGACTTCAGTTACAATGATTCGGAATTAAAAAGTTGGAGTGAATTTTGGATAAGATTTTTGTTGATGAAGCGGTTACAGAATTACGCACTATTGGCGATATGCTACGTTGGGGTGTCAGTCGTTTTAATGATGCAAATATTTACTATGGCCATGGTACAGACAACGCATGGGACGAAGCCGTCGCGTTAGTATTTCATGCATTGCACCTACCAGAAGAAATTGGTCAGCAAGTTATTCACTCTAATCTAACTATTAGTGAAAAACATAAGATTGTTGAGCTGATTATTCGCCGTGTAAGAGAGCGTTTACCGGTTCCATATCTAACAAACCAAGCGCGCTTTGCCGGCTTAGATTTTTATGTGGATGAACGTGTGTTAGTGCCGCGTTCACCGATTGCAGAGCTAATTGCCAATCGTTTCAGCCCTTGGTTATATAACAAGCCAGTAAACCGCGTATTGGATTTATGTACCGGTAGCGCATGTATCGCGATTGCTTGTGCCTATGAATTTGAAGATGCAGAAGTCGACGCGCTAGACATTAGCGTTGATGCTCTTGAAGTGGCGCAAATTAACATTGAAACGCTTGAGGTAATGGATAGAGTATTCCCAATGGAATCTGATCTGTTCTCGGCGATCCCTAAAGGGCCACACTACGATCTAATCGTATCTAACCCACCTTATGTTGATGCTGAAGATATCGGCGACATGCCAGATGAATATCATCATGAGCCAGCAATTGGTTTAGCATCAGGTCGTGATGGATTAGATCTGACTAAACGCATTCTTGCTAATGCGGCTGATTACCTAACTGAAGATGGTCTATTAGTGGTTGAAGTGGGTAATTCAATGGTGCACTTAAGTGAACAGTTCCCTGATGTTCCGTTTACATGGGTTAACTTCGAAAATGGCGGTGACGGCGTGTTTGTATTAACCCGTGATCAGCTAGTTGAAAATGAATCACTTTTCGCCATCTATAAAGATAGTGAATAATAGTGTTTAGCCGCGGCTTAGGCTGCGGCTTATCACCAAGTAGCTTTATGCTATGTGGGGATATACCAATCTGTACTCCTACAACAAGGTTGGTAATTGATGAGGAATTTACCGGCAAACCGGGTAAATGATAATTAGAATAATGCGATAGAGGGCGATAAAACGAATGTCGGGAAACAGTATTGGTCAGAATTTCGTAGTTACAACATTCGGTGAAAGCCACGGCGTCGCAATTGGCTGTATTATTGATGGTTGCCCTCCAGGTGTTGAGTTGACTGAAGCGGATATGCAGCACGACTTAGATAGACGCCGTCCAGGTACCTCTCGTTATACGACTGCTCGCCGCGAGCCAGATGAAGTGCGTATTCTTTCTGGCGTTTTCGAAGGTCAAACAACCGGTACATCAATTGGCTTATTAATTGAAAATACCGATCAGCGCAGCAAAGATTACTCAAATATTAAAGACTTGTTCCGCCCGGGACATGCCGATTACACCTATCAGCAAAAATATGGTCAGCGTGATTATCGCGGTGGCGGCCGTTCATCTGCTCGTGAGACTGCAATGCGAGTGGCAGCTGGTGCAGTGGCTAAAAAATACCTTAAGCAAGTTCATGGCGTCGAAATTCACGCTTACTTATCGCAGCTCGGACCTATTTCGGCTGAAACCGTTGATTTTGAGCAAATTGAACAAAATGCCTTTTTCTTCCCTGACGCATCAAAACTCGATTCATTAGACGAGTATATGCGTGAGCTTAAAAAGAGCGGCGACTCAATCGGCGCTAAAGTCTCAGTTGTGGCAACGGGTGTACCTGTTGGCCTAGGCGAGCCAGTATTTGACAGGCTTGATGCTGATATTGCCCATGCTCTGATGGGAATTAATGCGGTTAAAGGTGTTGAAATTGGTGATGGCTTTGAAGTCGTTAACCAAAAAGGTTCAGAGCACCGCGATTTGATGTCGCCAGAAGGCTTTGCTTCTAACCATGCAGGCGGTATTTTAGGCGGCATTTCATCGGGTCAACCGATTGTTGCCCATATTGCGATGAAGCCAACTTCAAGCATCAGTGTGCCTGGCGAAAGTATGACCGCTCAAGGTGAAACCGCTGAAGTGGTCACTAAAGGTCGTCACGATCCATGTGTTGGTATTCGTGCAGTACCCATTGCTGAAGCTATGTTGGCAATTGTATTGATGGATCATTTACTACGTCACCGTGCACAAAACATGGATGTCAACAGCAGTACGCCTATTATCGGAATGCGTTAATGTTTCAACCAAAAAGCACAGAGCAGCAACTTCGCTGGCTCTGTGCATGTTATTTCTTCTTCTTTTCTATTCTTGGCATCATGGTGCCTTATCTTGGCGTTTTTTTTGATAGCCGTGGTTTTGACGCTCAAGAAATTGGCTTTTTACTGGCAATTTTAATGGGCACACGGATCATTGCGCCAAACTTGTGGGCGATAGTCGCAGACAAAACCGGTATGCGCTCAGAACTTATCAAAATCGGTGCTGGCGCCGCAGCATTAAGTTATCTGACCTTTTTCTATGATGGCGGCTTGGCCTATTTAGCCATTAGCCTTGCAGTATATACCTTCTTTTGGAATGCGATTCTCGCTCAACTTGAAGTCATTACTCTGGAAACATTAGGCGACGATGCCAATCGTTACGGCACTATTCGCAGCTGGGGCAGTGTTGGTTATATCGTGCTGGTGGTCAGTGGCGGTTTTGCTATTAGTCATTGGGGACCGCAAATTCTGCCTTATATTGGTATGACACTGTTTATCGGTATGCTGATTAGCGCATTACCATTGCCTTCTAATCGAGCTATTGTTGACCGCAGTGTTAAGCGCAAACCGCTAGTATTTGATAGAGCGCTTATTTGGTTTTTAGTGTCAGCCATGTTGCTGCAAATGAGCGCCGGTCCTTTTTATGGTTTTTTTGTGCTGTACCTTAAACAAGCAGGCTACTCAGAGTCAGTTGCCGGTATTTTTGTTGCACTTGGCGTAGTTGCTGAAATTTTCATGTTTATGTACGCACCAAAGCTGCTAGGTCGATTTGGTGTGCAGCTACTGCTTATTATCAGTATTGGCTTGACCGCTGTGCGCTGGTTATTACTTGCCTACGGTGTGGAAAACATCATTTACCTGAGTATTAGCCAGTTGCTACACGCATTTACCTTTGGCTTAACTCATGCGGCCTCAATTCAATTTGTACATAAACACTTTGACATTAGCCGCCGTAGCCAAGGCCAAGCACTTTACGCTAGTTTAAGTTTTGGTGTGGGTGGTGCGCTTGGTACCTGGCTATGTGGCATTATTTGGGGCGATGGCAGTGGCGCGGTATCAACGTGGATTTTCGCTGCAGGCTGCGCATTTTTATCCATGCTAGCCGTGTTTTTAATTCCGAAAGAGCACCGACCAGAACAGCTTGAAACAGCAAGATAGCTTAATCCAATAATAACTAGAAAATGTCAAAAATGGAGTATTGATAGTGAGCAAATTTCGACTGGGGTTAATCATCAACCCGCTCGCAGGCCTTGGTGGTAGTGTAGCCCTTAAAGGCAGTGATGGCGTTGCATCTGAAGCTATCGCAAAAGGGGCTGAACCTAAGTCACACCTGAGAATGCAGCAGGCGCTTGCGGTTATTGCTCCTTATAAGAGTCGTATTGAAATCATTACTGCATCAGGCGACATGGGAGAAACCTTAGCCAAATCAATGGGCTTTACCACGAGAGTAGTTTATCAAGCGCCAGAAACAACCGCAGCGCAAGATACGCAAAAGGTGGTGAGCGAGCTTCTTAATGAAACCTTAGATTTGTTATTATTTGCAGGTGGCGATGGCACGGCGCGAGACGTGTACGCTATTGCCGATGACAAATTGCCTGTTTTAGGTGTGCCAGCGGGGGTGAAAATTCATTCTGGTGTATACGGTATTACCCCTCACGCGTCAGGCATGGTAGTCAAAATGCTGCTTGATGGCGATTTGGTTAGCCTAATGAGCGCAGATGTGATGGATATTGATGAAGTCGCCTTTAGAACTGGAGTGGTTCGAGCACGGCGTTTTGGTGAAATGCTGGTGCCAGCAGAGCCTAGATATGTACAGGCAGTAAAAATGGGCGGTAAAGAAAGCGATGAGTTAGTACTTGCAGATCTTGCCGCTGAAGCTATTGAGCTGATGGAAGACAATCTTTGCATTATGGGCTCTGGTAGCACGGTTGCTGCAGTAATGGGAGAACTTGCACTTGAAAACACACTTTTGGGTGTTGATCTTATTCAAGGTGAAACCCTCGTCGCCAGTGACTTATCGGCGAATGAGCTATTGCAGCTAACTGAAAATAAACCATTAAAGTTATTTATTACTCTTATCGGTGGTCAGGGGCATATATTGGGTCGCGGTAATCAGCAACTCAGCCCCGAGCTGATTAGACGCGTTGGCAAAGATAATATTGTTATCTTAGCGACAAAAACAAAGCTAAAAGCACTTGAAGGGAGACCATTAATTGTGGATAGTGGCGACCCTAAACTGGATATCGAACTAACGGGTTATTATAAAGTGGTCACGGGATACCATGATTACGTGATGTATCAAGTGGCAAACCCAGATCTGGTATAACAGAATTTACCGTTTGGCGATAAATAAACAAAAACTAAATTGAATATTTTGGCGCGGTGTTAATATCTACATCGTGTTAATAATGAAAATGCGGAGCCCTCGATGATTGAGCAGTACGAGCAAACACTACAAGATTGGATTGAAAGCATTGTTGCCGAAGGTGACGATGATGCGTTATTTGCAAGTGGTTACTTACAAGGCCACTTCGCAGTGGTGTTGTCTCAGCTAGAAGTTGAAACCGAGCAAGATCTTGCTGCACTAGATGTAAAAATGTCTGAGTGTTTAGCATTAGCACGACAAGAGCTAGGTGATAGCGATTATACATTAGTGAGTGATGCTTGGACTCAACTAAGTGCAAAACTGGCAGCGTAAAGCAAGCCTGAATAGATAGAGTGAATGAGTTTACGCTTTTATGAGTAAGAGTAGTTTCGTAGGTATTGGTTTAGTCAATCCCAAAAGCCCGACTAATGTCGGTGGTATTATGCGTGCGGTAGGCTGTTACAGCGCTGACGCAGTGTTTTATACCGGTAAACGTTATGAGCTGGCCGCCACAAATGGCACGGCGCAATATAATACCGATACCAAACGCGCGAGTAGTTCTATTCCATTGACGAAAGTTGAGTCTTTGCTTGATGCGATTGATTCTGATGTCAAAGTGGTATGTGTGGACCTTGTTGAAGGTGCGATTCCTTTGCCGGAATTTAAACACCCAGAGAAAGCCATTTATATTTTTGGCCCAGAAGATGGCACCATTAGCCAGCAAGTGGTTAATAGCGCCGATGCTGTGGTTTATGTGCCTACTGTAGGCTGTATGAATTTGGCTGCCTCTGTTAACGTATTACTGTATGACCGTTTGGCTAAGTCTGCATCAATTGCTAGTGATGATCTTATTCGCACCAGCCGTGATACCAATAACAGAGTGCGAGTAAAGCGTTAAGTTCGGGTTGTTGTTCGAACACAGATTATAAAAGCCACTGATTAGTGGCTTTTTTTGTATTTCTTTTCTGAATTTTGTTAGCTGTAAAACAGTTGTTTGGCGTCGATGTTATTTTTGTACTCATTAGTCTTTATTTGACTCTTGCTAACTAAGTGTCATATTTAAAAGACTTAAGGGAAAAACGTGTTATTTGTTAACAAATTATCGTTCTGTGGTATTTATTAATGGATCTAAATAGGGACTTTATTGATGCAAAAAATCATTATATCAACAGCGCTTTCACTGAGTTTGTTTGGGTTGACGGCTTGTACTAGCGAGCCTGCAAGACTACAACAAGGGCCAGATGCTGAGGTAACTAAAGACGGCTTAGTTAAAGTTGAGCACTCAAAGCTAGGCCTATCTTATGCCAGACCAAATGTTGATTGGCGCAATTATACCAAGCTGTATTTTGAGCCTGTGCAAGTGACTAACGATCACCCTGATGGTTATAAGCCACCGCGCATTGATAAAAGAGCCGACGGTTTAAATGCCACTTATGAATTACCGCAAGAAGCCCTGGATAAAATGGCGGCACAATTTCAAATAACAGTTAAAGATGTGTTCAATAGTGAGCAGCCATTTGAGCTGGTAGATAAAGTAGGGCCAAATACATTAGTGATTCAGGCTGCTGTCACCGATATTCGTTTAAGCGCTCCTTTAGAGTCTAGCCGCCGTAGCTTCAATTCAATGGGAACCACTTATACCGAAAGTTCGGGCTCTATGATGCTATTAGCGGTCGTTAAAGATGGTGCAACGGGTGAGGTGCTCGCAAAAGCTGCAGATAGAGGGCAAGCCTTTGACCAGTGGCGTCAGAATACCCAAGTGTTTAATTGGGGGGATGTAAAAACGGTTTATCGCCGTTGGGCAAATGATTTTAAAAATGCATTGATGGAAGCGGGAGCGCAATAGTGCGGATGTAATTAGGTTTTATTCAATGCAGAAAGCGCCAAGAAGGCGCTTTTTCTTTTCTAATGTTTAGCGAACACTTAACTATCGCTACCAACTTCTAATGCCTTACCTTTTAATAGTTTACGTAGCCACATACGATTGGGGCTAAGTAGTGCAATAAAATCTAGACTAATAGGCAAGTCTTCCGCGCAAATTTGCGCGGCGAGGGCTTCAGCTGCCAATGGCCCAGAACTTAAGCCGCGAGAACCTAATCCCCCTAAAACATAAAGGTCTTTATGGGTTGGCGCTACAGTTGATTGCCAAAACTGACGGCTTGCAGGTGTTAGTTGATGAGTCTGGTAAAGCGCAAGTATCGCATCGATGTCTGGTGCTGGACCCATCATTGGCGCGTGATCGCGGGTCACCATCCGCACACCAACACGAGCGCTATGGCCCGAAATATCAATATCTTCAACCCAGTCTTGTTCAAGGTAGCTATGTTGAATCTTTTTCAAGTTTTCTACTTGCTCGGTCGGACAATAATTTAAGTGTTGAGCATTTTTAACGTAGCTTGCCCCCAGACAGTGGAGACTATTGTTGCTTGGGGTCATATAACCGTGTGCACAAAGCACTGTACTCAATTTTGATAATTTTGCTCGTGAGGGAGCGTGACTCACTTGACCTCTAAAGCCTGTCGCTTGCAAATACTGGGTCTGATTAAACTGGGTAATTGATTTACCGTTAGCCACAACGACGGCACTGAAAGGCCCATACACTTGTTCATCGCTAGTCAGGAACGAGCCATTGGCTTGATAGTCGATAGTATTAATTTTGGTATTTAGAGCCAAAGAAACATCAGCGAGCACTTTAGCTTGATTGAAAGCAGCTTGAGTAAAATCTTGCGGTGATACCCAGCCACCTAGCGGGTAGAAAATACCCTCATCATCTATTTTTACAGAGGCTATTTCAGACGCTTGTTTAGCTGTGATTTTGTCAGCAATTAACGAGTTCCAGCTGTGGCTGTCAATAATTTTTGCAACTCGCTTACGACTGCGTTCATCATGGCCTGTATGCACAACGCCACATAAATCAAAGTCGATTTTATGGCCGAGTGCTGCAAGGCTTTTAAGCCTTTGTAGGCTAAATAGATATGCTTGCTGGAAATACTGACTTAAATAGTTGTTATCCGGTGTTAATAGCGGGTAAATAGCACCTTGCTTGTTACCGGATGCTGCTTGTGCTAATGCTGAGTCTTCGCAGAACAGGCTCACTTTCTGGCCGCGTTCTGCTAATGAAAGCGCTAAGCTGGCACTGGCAATTCCGCCGCCAATAATAGCAATATTTTGCGATTTAGCGCTAGCTGCAACAATTGGGAAGGGCGCTTGTTTTATTTTTAGCTGGCTACGCAGCGCCGCTCTCTCTTGAAAAGCAATATCATCATTTTTTAGCTTATTTGGCTGAAAAAGACCACTTTGCTGGGCAAGCTGCTCAATTTTAAGCTTGTCACTGCCGGTAATCGTTTGGCTTAGATAAACTTGAGTTCGGTCGTGACTGATTTTACCCATTTGCCACAAAAGTTCATCGTTGAACAAGTTGAGATTAATATCCCCAGCAACGATCCAGCCATCAATAAAGCTGTCATTTACCATTGGGATCTTTTGTAACAGCTCAATAATCGGGCCGAGATAAAAATCAATAATAACTTGGCCGTTATTTAATATTCGACGTTGGCAACCTTCGATAGCAACCAGAGGTAAAAGTGCTTCTTCTCCTGCAATCTGTTCAAGTCTTTTATTATTAATCAGATTGATTAATACCGAATCGATAGGACTAAAAACCTTTACTGTTACTTTATGATGTCTAATCTTTTGGCTTGTTAGCAGGTATTCGAGCGTGTCTAGAGAGTCTAAACCAAGCTGACCGATAACCACTTGAGTGGTTGATTTTGTATCAATAATTTGCTGAACACTTTTACTTACTGTCATGGTTACGTCTTTAATGTTAAATTGAACGCTCACAAATATGCGTTACAATCGCTTTTACTTGTCGGAAGTGTACCTTTTTATGGGCAGATTTTGGCAAAGATTATACGTAAGGTCTCATAATAGACATTATTTTTGTGTTCCTTATGGAAAGCTGACCACTTATATGGATGAAAAGCGATACCATTGGTGCAGCAAAATTGGTACTAGATGTACAGAATGGAAAGTTAATAATGAAAAGAGTCGTGATCACTGGACTTGGCGTAGTGTCAAGTATCGGTAACAACAAGCAAGAAGTCACTGAATCATTAAAAGCGGGTCGTAGTGGTATTACCCACTCAGATCAGTTTGAAGAAATGAAGCTGCGTAGTCATGTTTGGGGCGACATTAAGATTGACCCATCAGAATATATTGACCGTAAAGCACTGCGCTTTATGGGTAATGCAGCAGCATATGCACACATTGCAATGCAAGAAGCGATTAAAGATGCTGATTTAACTGAAGAGCAGTATTCAGACCCACGTGTCGGTATTATCGTAGGCACAGGCGGCGCATCTTCAGCAAACCAGGTTCAAGCTGCAGATACACTACGTGAAAAAGGCGTTAAGCGCGTAGGTCCGTATATCGTGCCACGTATTATGTCGAGCACAGCGAGTGCATGTTTGGCAACGCCATTTAAAATTAAAGGCATGAACTACTCAATCAGTTCAGCTTGTGCAACTAGTGCACACTGTATTGGCCACGCTGTTGAACTTATCCAAATGGGTAAGCAGGACATGGTGTTTGCCGGTGGTTCAGAAGAAGTGGATTGGACGCTAACCATGGGCTTTGATGCTATGGGCGCACTATCGACTAAGTATAATGATGAGCCAACGAAAGCATCACGTACTTATGATGTTGACCGTGATGGTTTTGTTATCTCAGGCGGCGGCGGTATCGTTGTAGTCGAAGAGCTAGAGCATGCTCTAGCACGTGGCGCAAAAATTTACGCTGAAGTTATCGGTTATGGTGCGTCATCTGACGGTTATGACATGGTTGCTCCATCGGGCGAAGGTGCGGTTCGTTGTATGCAGATGGCACTTGCCGATGTTGATACACCAATTGATTACATCAATACTCACGGCACATCAACGCCAGTAGGCGACATGCGTGAGCTTGAAGCACTGCGTGAAACCTTTGGTGATAATCTGCCAGCAATCGCATCGACTAAGTCTTTGACTGGTCACGCGTTAGGTGCTGCAGGTGCTCACGAAGCGATTTACAGTTTGATTATGATGGAAAGCAGTTTCATCGCACCAAGCATTAACATCGATAATGTCGATGAGAAAGCTGCAGGTATGCCTATTGTGACTGAAATGACCGAAAAAGAGCTTAATACTGTGATGAGCAACAGCTTCGGTTTTGGTGGCACAAACGCGACACTGGTGATGCGTAAATACAAGTAATTTTATTTACGTTATGCATAATTGAAAAAGGAAGCTAAGGCTTCCTTTTTTTGTGCTTTGTATTGCCACATGTCGATATCTAGCTCATTAGCGAAGGATAACTCATCTTTAATCGCTGACCGTTTTGGAAAAGACATTAATTACCACCACTCCGGCCAAAATTAAAAGCATACCAATTATTGCAGCTAAGTCGGGAACTTGCTTGTAGAGCACTGCGCTAATTACGGCAATGAGTACTATCTCCATTCCGGCCCAGATGGGATAAGCTATGCCAACAGGAACGGTTTTTAGAACTAGTGACAATGCATAAAATGCAATGGCGTAACCAATGACACAAATTGTACTTGGCGTTGAATGTGAAAATCCATCGTATGCTTTAAGTGCTAATGTCGCGACGACCTCAGCCCCAATGGCAATGGCTAATTATCAATATCCCATATTTTCCCTCTACTGAGCGTTATTTAAGTGATGGCCGCGTTATATAGTGCTTTGATAGAAAGTATTATCTAACAATCGGTTACGCGATTAGGTGAGCAATATTATTGCTTTACTTTGTTCTCAAATCTTCTACATGTTGTGATGAGTAAGATTGAGTAATTATTTTTAATCCATTGTTTCGAATAGATTGTTCATCTTGTTACAATAAGCCGCATAAGTATTTATCCCCCTACTGGAAACATTAATGAAAATCCTTGCCGATGAAAATATGCCGTATGTTCAGCAGTTGTTTGGTGATTTAGGTTCAATTGAAACCATAAATGGCAGGGAGTTAACGCCTGAGCAAGTTGAAGATGCCGATGTGTTGTTAGTGCGTTCAGTCACTAAAGTTGATAAAGCGTTACTTGGGTTAAATAAAAAACTTAAGTTTGTAGGTAGTGCCACCATAGGCACTGACCATATTGATTTAGATTACCTTGCAAGTCGCAATATTCCGTTTTCCAATGCCCCCGGTTGTAATGCCACCGCTGTGGGAGAATTTGCCTTTATCGCAATGCTTGAATTGGCACAACGCTTTAATAGTCCGTTAAAAGGTAAAGTGGTGGGGATTGTTGGAGCCGGTAATACAGGCTCCGCTGTTGCCAAATGCCTTAGGGCCTATGGCATTGAAGTGTTACTTAATGACCCTGTTTTGGCTGAAAGAGGTGACGATCGTGAGTTTGTTTCGTTAGATACTCTTATTGAAACCTGTGATGTCATTAGTTTACACGTACCGATTACTAAAAAAGGTACGCACAAAACTTGGTACCTCTTTGATGAAGCCCGTCTCAATAGTTTAAAACAAGGGACTTGGTTATTAAACTGCTGCCGCGGAGAGGTCATTGATAACCGCGCGTTAATCCAATTTAAGCAACAGCGCCAAGATGTAAAAGTGGTACTCGATGTTTGGGAGGGTGAGCCCAACCCTATGCCAGACCTTGTTCCTTATATCGAATTTTGTACGCCGCATATTGCAGGCTATTCTCTAGAGGGAAAGGCTCGCGGCACTTATATGTTGTACCAAAACCTGTCAAAAGTCTTAGGCTTTGATGCTGATAAACAGATGGACTCACTGCTGCCTGCTTTATGGAGCGAACAAGTTAATGTTCTGAAGTTTAGTGAAGAAAAGTCATTATTGCAGCTAGCCAGATTTGTTTATGATTTGCGCGATGATGATGAATTATTTAGAAAAATGTTTCTAAATAACCAGGGGTTTGATCATATGAGAAAAAATCACACTCATCGCCGTGAATTTAGCGCATTAAAGGTAGGCAACATGGGGCAAACTGATGTAAATTGGTTATCCAATTTAGGGTTTTCAGGAGTCGAGCTGTAATTATGTCGCAGGAATTTAATGTTGTCGTATTAGGTGCATCGGGCGCAGTGGGTCAAACTATGATTGAGATCCTCGAAGAGCGTAACTTTCCGATTGCTAATTTATATCCATTAGCCAGCAGCCGCAGCGCCGGTAATACGGTCAGCTTCCACGGTAAACAGGTCGAAATTTTAGATGTAGATACCTTTGACTGGTCAAAGGCTCAAATCGGTTTCTTCTCAGCAGGCGGTGACGTTTCTGCAAAATGGGCGCCTATTGCTGCTGAAAATGGTTGTGTCGTTATCGATAACACTTCGCACTTTAGATATGACATCGATGTACCGTTAGTTATCCCTGAAGTGAATCCAGAAGCTATTGCTGACTTTAGAAATCGTAATATTATCGCCAACCCAAATTGCTCAACTATTCAAATGTTAGTTGCGCTCAAACCTATTTACGATGCTTACGGTATTTCACGTATTAACGTGGCAACTTACCAATCTGTGTCGGGTTCGGGTAAGCAAGCGATTGAAGAGCTAGCAGGGCAATGCGCTAAGCTTCTGCAAGGTTTACCAGTTGAACCTAAAACTTATCCGAAGCAAATTGCGTTTAACGTGTTACCACAAATTGATAAATTTATGGACAATGGCTACACCAAAGAAGAGATGAAAATGGTGTGGGAAACGCAAAAGATTTTTGGTGATGACAGCATCGTTGTTAACCCAACTGCCGTGCGCGTTCCAGTTTTCTATGGGCATTCAGAAGCGATTCATTTAGAAACTTTGCAACCAGTAGATGCTGAGGATGTTAAATCTGTATTACGTGGTGCTGAAGGTGTTGAATTATTTGAAGGTGATGAAGATTACCCTACTGCAGTGACTGAAGGTGCTGGCAGCGATCCTGTTTATGTTGGCCGTATTCGCAAAGATATCTCACACGAAAACGGCATTAACCTTTGGGTTGTATCTGATAACATTCGTAAAGGTGCTGCACTAAACAGTGTTCAAATCGCAGAAGTTTTGATTAGAGATTATTATTAATTTTTAGTTTAAAACCCAAGCTAGTGATTAAAAAGCCCGCATTATGCGGGCTTTTTATGTTTTAAAGATGTGAACAGTAGCAGGGCATTAGAATCTAGTTTATAGTAATCTCAATAAATACAATTGCCTAAAGCTCGTCACCAGGGTGGTGACACTAACGTGCTTTAAAGGGAAGGATTGATGAACTTTCGCACTTCATGTCTTGTTAGCTTAATAGCTACTGCAATAGTGGCTTTTGCTACCCCTTCGATTAACTCAGCGATTGCTGCAGAGCCATTAAAAATTACCGGGCCAGATGGCCAAGTAAAAGTCAGTAATCAAGCTGTTAACCAAAACAATACTCAAGGTGTACGCCAATATGGCCCTACAACTTCAGCTGATACGTTTTGGAGTATTGCTCAAGCTGTAAAACCTGACAACAGTGTGACTGTCTATCAAGTCATGTCGGCACTTTTTGATGCCAACCCCCATGCTTTTTCCAGCAAAAATTATAACAGCTTAGAACGCGGGATGATTTTGTTGGTGCCAAGTAAAGAGCTTATGCTGCAAACTTCGCAAGCAGATGCTAAGCAGCGTGCTGAGCAAAACGATCAAAAGTGGTCGCCTAGTAATGAGGTTGTTAAACCTAAGCCTGTGCTTACCAGCCCAACTTTTACGCCAAAAGCCAACAACTCATCAACTGCTGCACAAAAGCAAACAAATCCGCTGATTGCTGAATTGTCAGAGGAAGTTGATATGCTTACTCGTCAACTAGAGGCTATTCAAGCAAAAAACTTAGAGCTTACTGACGAATTAGCAAGAGCCAGTGATGAGATTGTTGTTGGCTCTTCTGATACCGCGGCTTTTCAAGATGAAATCAGTGAACTTAAAGAAGAAAATGCTTTATTAAAGCAAGCACTACAAGATGCGAAGACAGAAACTGAGGCGCTTAAGCAACAGCTGCAAGCTCAGCAAATACAAGCGGCAGAAGCGAAAGAGCCGGTAGCAGCACCAACATCTGATCTATGGCGCACCATAATGGATAATCCATTATTACTGACGCTCGGTGCAGTGTTACCCGCTATTGTAGTTATAGGACTGTTCTGGTTGTTTATTAGACGCAAAAATGATGCTAACGCGGAGCAAGAGGATAAACAGACTGCAAATGAAGAATCTGAAACTGCAGCGTTAACGCCAGAAAATACTCCTAAAACTGATGACGTCGATGATCTTGCCGTACATCTTGATTCTGAAGATGAGGCTGGCAACGACCCATTAAAAGATATAGCGGCTGCTGGTGTATTAAGCCAAGATGCAATTGCTACGCAAGATAACGAACAAGATATCGTTGTTGAAGATACCCAAGATGAAGGCCAATCGCTCGATGATTTGTGGGCTGAAGCGATGGGTGAACAAGATCAAGCTGAAGAGCTTGAAGGGTTTAATGCCGCAGCTCAATCCTCAGATGTTGATGACTTAGACTCGTTATTGGCTGGTTTTGATGAGCCAGAGACTAGAGCAAAATCAGACTCCTCAGTTGAAACCAATACTTTAGCTGAAGATGATGACTTAGACGCATTACTCACAGGTTTTGATGAGCCAGAGACTAGAGCAAAATCAGACACCTCAGTTGAAACCAATACTTTAGCTGAAGATGATGACTTAGACGCGTTACTTGCAGGTTTTGATGAGCCAGAGATTAGAGCTAAATCAGACACCTCAGTTGAAACCAATACTTTAGCTGAAGATGATGACTTAGACGCATTACTCACAGGTTTTGATGAGCCAGAGACTAGAGCTAAATCAGACTCCTCAGTTGAAACAAATACTTTAGCTGAAGATGATGACTTAGGCGCATTACTCACAGGTTTTGATGAGCCAGAGACTAGAGCTAAATCAGACACCTCAGTTGAAACCAATACTTTAGCTGAAGATGATGACTTAGACGCATTACTTGCAGGTTTTGATGAGCCAGAGACTAGAGTAAAATCAGACACCTCAGTTGAAACAAATACTTTAGCTGAAGATGATGACTTAGACGCGTTACTCGCAGGTTTTGATGAGCCACCGATGACTGTAGAGTCAGAATCGGTAGTTGATAATGATGCAGAGCTACAAGATGAAGATCTTGACGCGCTTTTTGCTAGCTTTGGCGAGCAAACAGAATCAGAGTCTGCAGAGTCAAAGCTTACTGATAAGAACGACTTTAATCATGTTGGCAGCTCTGTTCCCGTAGCGGACATCGATGCGCAGGATGACTCTAATAAAGTCGATGATATTGATGCTTTGCTTGCCAGTTTTGACGGTTCTGACTCAGAATCTGTTGCCGAACAGACAGACGTTAATGTAAATGAAGCAGATGAGCTAGACGCTTTATTAGCATCATTAACAAGTGATGAAACGTCCGATGAAGAGCAAAAAGATATTGACGCTTTGTCAGATGAAATGGCTGCAGAGCTTGAGTTAGGCTTTGAAATTGCAGCTGAGCTTGATGACGAAGACGAAATTGCCCAAGAGAAGCTCGATAGTGATTTAGACAGTGAATTAGATGCATTACTTGCAGAGTTCAGTGCGCCTAATGATGTAATTGAGACCGCTGATAGCCGTTCTGATGGCGTAGACAATATTGCTCATCAGCAAAGCGATACTTTAGATACAGTTGTCATTGAACAAGACGTTAACGTTACAGAGCTAAAAGACGCGTCAAATGGACTCGATTTCGATTTATCAGATATCCCGCAAAGTGCTGAACAAACTCCTGCAGAAGATAAGCAAACGCAGGTGCCAAGTCAGGCCGAGGGTATGCTTGAATTTTCATTAGCTGATGATGACTTTAGTGTTGAAGCAAAAGGTGTTGATGCTAAATCTAGCGTTAATATCAGTGATGATGAACTGGACGCGTTTTTAGACCCACAAGTTGAGCAAACAACGAGAGTACATCCAAGTAGTAGCGAAAAAGAGTCTGGGTTCTTTGATGACTTAAAAGGGCATAAACAAGCAGGAAATAACTCTCTAGATTGGCAGTCTGAAACTTCCTCCGCTCAACAAGATGAAACAGCATTAGATTTTGATTCGGTAACTGATGATGAGTTGCTGCGTGGTTTAGTTGCTGACGGAGATGTTGACGATAGTTCACTTGATTTATCTGACGATGAGTTTTCTCTCGACGACGATAGCAAGATGACAGTGGATGAAGCATTAGCAGCGTTAGATGCTGAAGAGTTTGTGGAACATGATCCTAAAAGCCCTGCTCCAGTTCATGACTTAACTGGTTTCCAAAAAGATAACGGCTTCATTGATATTGATATGCTGCTAAGTGAAGCTGATGAAGATAGCGGGGAAACTGATCTTTATCGAGAGCTTGATGTTGACATGGGAGAGCTTAACTCATTGATGGGGAACTCGCTTATGGTTGATGTAGATGATGAAGAAAACTCAGTTAATGCTAAATTGGATCTAGCTCGGGCTTATATTGAAATTGATGATAACGACAGTGCTAGGGCGCTACTAAAAGAAGTAGAGCTTGATGGAAATGACCGTCAACAAGCAGAAGCTGTCGGCTTACTCAAAGAGTTAGTGTAGATATTGTCTAATAAAAACGGCGCCTATGGCGCCTTTTTTATACTTATCGTTTGTCTTGAGTATGTTAGAATCGCCGCCAATTATTAGATTTTGGCTATTTGATTGTTGTACGAAATATTACGACAGTCACATAGCAGTTTAACCGAGTGTAGAGGTATGAAATGCGGGTTGTGCTAGGTATAGAGTACGATGGTAGTCAATATTTCGGCTGGCAACGTCAGGCTGAAGTTGACACAGTACAAGCGCGATTGGAAAAGGCGCTGTCAATTGTGGCCAACGAACCTATTGCTGTGCATTGTGCCGGTCGCACTGATGCCGGTGTTTCAGCAACAGGACAAGTGGTTCACTTCGAAACTAATGCAGTACGCAAAGATACCGCTTGGACTTTAGGTGTTAACGTTCACCTGCCAGATAATGTTGCTGTGCGTTGGGTCAAAGTTGTTGATGATGAGTTTCATGCGCGTTTTACTGCTACTGCACGACGTTATCGTTATATGATTTATAACCATCAATTGCGCCCTGGAATTCTACGCGGTGGTGTTAGTCATTACCCTGGTGATATTGACGAAACAAAAATGCACCAAGCAGCGCAATACCTATTGGGGGAGCAAGACTTTACCAGTTTTAGAGCTGTTCATTGTCAATCGAATACGCCGTTTCGTTGCGTACATGAAGTTAATGTTACCCGTCAAGGCATGTACATTTGTGTCGATATTAAAGCCAATGCGTTTTTACATCATATGGTGCGTAATATTGTTGGCTCATTATTAGAAGTGGGTTATGGCAATCAGCCAATCGAGTGGATTGATCAGCTGTTGGCGTTAAAAGACAGAAACCAAGCAGCTGCAACGGCTAAACCAAATGGGTTGTACCTAGTTGATGTGACTTACCCTGAAAGTTACCAATTGCCTAAGTTAGCACTTGGGCCACTATTTATGCTTGATTAATCAAGTTTTAATCATGAATAGAAAACGTGGTAAACAGTGTTTTCAGTGGGGCTTTAGCGGTAAAAGATCCACAAATAAATAATAGTCATCATCAGGGAAGCTCCCTTTAACAGTTTTAAATGGACAAATTTAGTGATTGAAAATGACACATTAATGCAAATGGTACCCGGAAAAGGTGCAACACTAAATACTTGGTTAGAGTACTTATTAGCGATCCATCCAACTGAAATTGATATGGGACTTACCCGCGTATCGACAGTTGCTGCGCGCATGGGCTTAACTGAATTAGGTCTGGCTAAAGTGGTTACTGTGGCGGGGACAAACGGTAAAGGCACCACTTGCGCCATGATAGAAGCTGCAATGCTTATGTCTGGCCAAACAGTGGGAGTTTATAGCTCACCACATCTGCTCCATTATAATGAGCGAGTACGTATTAATGGCGTTGATGTTACAGATCCTGAATTAGTTGCAGCATTTGAAGCCATTGAACTCGCTCGTGCAGAGATCTCATTAACCTTCTTCGAATATGCCACTCTTGCAGGTTTATACCTTTTCAAAGCAGCGGAACTGGACGTGGTATTGCTTGAAGTCGGTCTTGGTGGTCGTCTAGATGCTACCAACTTGATTGATGCCGATATTGCTGTAGTGACTTCAATCGATTTAGATCACCAAGAATATCTCGGTGATACCCGTGAGTTAGTCGGCGCAGAAAAGGCTGGTATCTTCAGAGCGGGTCGGCCAGCGATTGTTGGTGAACCAGATTGTCCTGAATCATTGTTAGCCGTTGCAAAAAAAGTCGGTGCTAGGCTTTATCGAGTGGATGCTGATTTTAGTTATCAATGCAGCGAGCAAAGTTGGCATTATCAAGGTCAATATTTTGATTTACCACAGCTGCCACTGCCTTTTTTACCTCAGCCAAATGCAGCAACAGTTATTGCAGTGCTAGAACACCTTTGTCCGAGTATATCCGCAGATATACTGGCTAAATCGGTTGGGGAAACTCAGCTAGCAGGTCGACTTGAATACTTAAGTCACTCGCCAAAAGTGATTGTTGATGTTGCGCATAACCCCCATGCAGCTCGGTATCTAAAGTCTCGCTTAGCAGCTATGCCCAAAGGGCGTTTATTTGCATTATGCGGCATGCTTAAAGATAAGGATGCGCGTTCAGTGTTACAAGAGCTTTCGAGCGACGTTCAGCAATGGTTTTTGTGTGACTTGGCAGTACCACGAGGTGCATCGGCAACCGATTTGGCGGCAATGCTTCCAGATGGTGTGACGGCGGCAACCTTTAATCAAATGAGTGAGGCTTGGATGGCGATAAAAGCACAATTACGCAGCGAAGATGTAGTAATTGTATTTGGCTCATTTTACACTGTTGCTGGTTTTAAAGATTTATATAAGGGAGAGGACTTTGTCTAGTCAATTTCAAAACCGTCTGGTTGGTGTCATCGTGATAGTGGCATTAGGGGTTATTTTTTTACCCGATATATTAGATGGTAAAAAGCAGCGCGAAGAAGAGCAGTTTGCTGAAATTCCACTAAGACCTGAGATCCAAGAGAGCACATTACCGGAGCAAGAGATTGAAACTTTAGATCTTGGCGCAGATGAATTGCAATCAAGGGGTGAGCAAGACTCGGATGCTAATGAGGCTGTAGACGACTCTTGGCATATTGCAGAGCAAGAGGCGGCAAGTGCGTCGAAACCTGTAAGTAAGCCCGCGGTTAAATCTCAAGCTGAAACTAAGCCTGTAGCGCAAATTGCTTCTGGCTGGACAATTCAATTGGGTAGCTTTAACAACGCAACAAACGTAAAGGGGCTAGTAAGCCGTTTACGTAATAAAGGCTTTAGTGCGTATACTTTGCCAACAAAACCTGTTGATGGACAGCTTACAAAGGTCTTCGTTGGCCCCAATGTGTCTAAAGATAAACTTAGTCGTATGCAAAATGATATTGAAAAGCTTACTCAACTGAAAGGGCGTATCGTTGCCTACAATCCTGTTGAAAAATAAATAATTGCGATTGTCTTTATCAGAGAAAAGGTTGTTTCATCGTGAAAACGTGAGAAATAACTCTGTCTCTGATAGAATCGCGCCGTCTTAAACCCTATGCTGGATTACTTGTTAAATGGTTTGGATTGATTACGCCATCATTATTGTTATCGGACTTTCTACTCTGATAAGTTTGGCCCGTGGTTTTGTAAAAGAAGCCATGTCTCTCGTTGTTTGGTTTGCCGCATTTTTTATTGCCAGCCAGTTTTATCTCAAACTCGCCGATCACCTTACTCAGATGCAAGATGAACTAGTTCGAAACGGGGTGGCGATTGCCATTTTATTTGTTTCAACTCTTATTCTTGGTGCCTTAGTAAATTACTTAATTGGCCAATTGGTTTCTAAAACCGGATTGTCCGGCACAGACAGAGTACTTGGCTTATGTTTTGGCGCGCTAAGAGGCGCCCTAATAGTAAGCGCGATACTGTTTTTTATGGATGCTTTTACCGGAGCACCCAACACAGATTGGTGGCAAGATTCTACACTCGTGCCCGAATTTGGAGTTGTTATCCAGTGGTTCTTTGACTACGTGGAAAATACCTCAAGCTTTGTACCCAAAATATAAAAATGCACTAAAGCATTACTTGGTTTTAGGCGGATATCTACTCGCTTAAAACAAAAATATTAAATAATAGAACATCTTACAATGAGGAAACTCACACATGTGTGGTATTGTCGGAATAGTAGGTCAGACATCGGTTAATCAAACCATTTATGATGCACTGACCGTGCTTCAGCACCGAGGTCAGGATGCTGCTGGCATTGTGACTGTTGATGGTTATGCGTTTAGATTACGCAAAGCTAATGGTTTGGTGAAAGATGTTTTTGAACCAAAACATATGCAACGCCTTCAAGGTAACTCTGGTATTGGTCACGTGCGTTACCCTACGGCAGGCAGTTCAAGCGCTTCTGAAGCTCAGCCGTTTTACGTAAACTCTCCTTTTGGTATTTCTCTCGCTCACAATGGTAATTTAACAAACACAGTTGAGTTACATGAGCGTCTTGTTAAACAACGCCGTCACGTTAATACCACTTCAGACTCTGAAGTATTACTTAACTTATTGGCTGATGAACTACAAAATACCACCACTCATGATTTAAGTGCTGATGAAGTATTTAACGCTGTGACTCAGGTACACGAACTGACACGTGGTGCTTATGCTGTTGTTGCCATGATAATTGGTCAGGGGTTGGTGGCATTTAGAGACCCATTTGGAATTCGTCCGTTAGTGCTAGGTAAGCACGAAACTGAGACGGGAACCGAATATATGGTTGCTTCTGAAAGTGTTGCACTTGATGCGGTTGGTTTTGAGTTTATGCGCGATGTGGCACCGGGTGAAGCGGTATATATCACATTGGATGGCGAACTATACACTCGCCAATGTGCACACTCTCCAAGCTATGCTCCATGTATTTTTGAGTTCGTTTATTTTGCGCGTCCAGATTCGACCATAGACAACATTTCTGTATATAGCAGCCGTGTGAACATGGGAACTATGTTAGGTGAAAAGATTAAGAAAGAATGGGAGGATCATGATATTGATGTGGTTATTCCGATTCCTGAAACGTCTTGTGATATCGCGTTAGAGATTGCCCGACATATGGATCTTCCTTATCGCCAAGGTTTTGTCAAAAACCGCTATATTGGCCGAACTTTCATTATGCCAGGCCAGCAAGAGCGTAAGAAGTCTGTGCGTCGTAAGCTTAATGCCATTAGCGCTGAGTTTAAGGGTAAGAACGTATTGCTAGTTGATGACTCTATTGTACGTGGTACAACGTCTGAGCAGATCATCGAAATGGCACGTGAAGCAGGTGCAAATAAAGTTTATTTTGCATCAGCAGCGCCTGAAATTCGCTTCCCTAACGTATACGGTATAGATATGCCAACGACCAATGAGCTAATTGCACATGGTCGTGATGTTGAAGAGATCAATAAACTGATTGGCGCAGATGGTATGATCTTCCAATCGTTACCTGATTTGATTGAAGCAGTGCGTCAAGAAAATCCAAGTATTAAGCGTTTTGAAACCTCAGTATTTGATGGTAAATATGTCACCAATGACGTTAACCAAGAATACTTAGATTATATTACCCAGTTGCGTAATGACGACGCTAAGGCCAATCGTAGCAAAGATATTGGTACTAACTTAGAGATGCATAACGTTTGTCATCCTTAAGCTAAATTGCAGATACTTGATTAATTAATAAAAAAGCCGAGCAAATACTCGGCTTTTTTATTTGCACCATTAAACCAGATGCACAGCCCAAACCAACATCCAGCTGACAAACAGTAGGCTACTTGGTCGCTTATCAAATCTATGGCCTAGCTTTAAACCAACTAAGGTACTAATGCAGGTTAACGGAATAACCAAGCTGCTAAGAACTAGTGGTGTTGCACCAGCGGTTAAATGGATTAGAGGGGAAAGGGTTAAAAGCCAAGCGGTGACAAGTAACAAGTGAAACAGCATTAACTTATCGAGTCGAACTCCTTGATTGCTTAGTGTGGCTAGCATTTTTATCTCTCCTTGTAATTGTTGCTAAATTAAATCACTTGTTGAGAATGGTTCTCAACAAAATTTACAATCTTTGAGCAAACACAAAAGCTTCGCTAAACAATCCTCATTTTAGTGAGCGTTTCAATTGCGCCTAATTGCGGTTCAAGGTACAGTTACTGTTAATTTATACAGTGATCTTTTTGAAGCCGATGATCTTATATATTGCTGAAAAACCAAGCCTTGGTCGAGCTATTGCCGATGTATTACCCAAACCGTTAAAGAAAGGGGATGGTTTTATTCGTGCGGCTAATGGAGACTGTGTTTCTTGGTGTGTGGGCCATCTACTTGAACAGGCTGAACCTGATGCTTACTCACCAGAATATAAGTCATGGAAGTTTGAGCATTTACCGATTGTCCCCGATACTTGGAAGATGAAACCCAAATATAAGATGCGCAGCCAAATAGCCGTGCTTAGAGGCTTAGTCAAAGAAGCGAGCCAATTGGTTAATGCTGGAGATCCGGATAGAGAAGGGCAGTTATTGGTCGATGAGATCATTGCGCATTTAGGGGTAAGAGGCGCTAAGTTACAAAATGCACAGCGTTTGCTAATTAGCGATTTAAATCCGCAGGCCGTAAAGCGAGCTTTGGGGCAGCTACGCTCGAATCGAGAATTTATTCCATTGTCGACATCAGCATTAGCGCGCTCTCGTGCCGATTGGCTCTATGGTATGAATATGACTCGAGCGTACACTATTCAAGGACGAAAAGTGGGCTATCAAGGCGTATTGTCTGTTGGCCGAGTACAAACTCCCGTACTTGGGCTTGTAGTGCGCCGTGATGCTGAAATTGCAGATTTTATTTCTAAGCCTTTTTATGAAGTGTTAGCGCATTTAGCAACAGATTCGCAAGATCGATTTAGTGCTAAATGGCAACCAAGTGATGCATGTCGACCTTATATGGATGAAGAGGGACGAGTATTATCTAAAGGCTTAGCGCAAAATGTCGTCGGTCGTATTAACGGCCAGAATGGCACGGTGGAAAAAGTCTTAGCACAAGATAAAAAGCAAAACGCACCATTACCGTATAGTTTGTCATCGTTGCAAATTGATGCAGCTAAACGCTTTGGTATGAGTGCGAAATCAGTACTCGATACTTGTCAGTCACTGTATGAGAAACATAAGCTTATTACTTATCCACGTTCTGATAGTCGTTATCTACCTGTAGAACAGCATAGCTTAGCGCCTAGCGTTATTAGAGCAGTGTTAAGCGGTGCTAGCGAACTTGTTACAGGCTGTGAAGAGCCGAATGCCAAGCTCAAGTCTAAAGCCTGGAATGATAAAAAAGTCGATGCTCACCATGCTATTGTACCTACGGAAAAGACCGCCAATTTAACTAGCCTCAGCCCAGTGGAAAAACAGCTTTATTTACAAATCTCACGTCAGTATTTAATGCAGTTTTATCCAGCTTATTTGTATAAAGAGACTCAAGTTGAAGTCATTATTGCTGGCGGGCAGTTTAAAACTAAAGCGAAACAAGAAGTGGCGTTGGGCTGGAAGCAATTACTAAAACAAAGCAAGTCTGCTGGTAACGATAAAAATAGTGATAGTAAAAATGATGACGATGAGCACCTCGCTAACATACCTGCACTAAAGAAAGGCCAAGTATTACTTTGCGAGCGTGGTGAACTGCTGGAGAAGCAAACCCAAGCTCCTAAGCACTTTACTGACGCGACCCTGCTTGGTGCTATGACAGGGATTAACCGTTATGTGACCAATCCGGAAATTAGAAAAATTCTCAAAGATACCGATGGGTTAGGCACAGAAGCAACGCGTGCTGGCATTATTGAATTGCTGTTTAAGCGTAATTATTTAACACGGCAAGGAAAGTCTATTTTAGCAACTGAAGTGGGTAAAGGTTTAGTTAATAGCCTGCCACAAAGTGCCACGACACCTGATATGACGGCATTATGGGAAAATAACCTTGATGCTATCAGTCGTAAAGAGGCTAAATACCAGAACTTTATGGATCCGCTAGTTACATCAATCCATGAGCTGATCACTCAAGCTGGCTCGCAATTACCAACGTCACTGCAAGGGGTTAAGTCTCCTGAAACTAGCTTTAAAAAGCGTCGTTATGCGAGTAAAAAACCGGGTACTACGAGCAGCAGTACTAAAGCTAAAAGGGCGCCAGTTAAGCGTTCCTCTGCGGCGAAAAAGAACTAATCTAGTACGGAAATCTATAATAGATTAGTTGTTTATAGCTCGCTTATAAGCAGTCAAAGAAGCATATATTCTTGACTGCTCCTTGCTTCCAAAATGCCTACAGTTAGAATTTGCTGCTCAACTCAACTCAACTCAA